>CAYRMN010000001.1:0-24043 GCA_964425575.1 uncultured Gammaproteobacteria bacterium
GGTCAGAGGGACAATCTCAAGAGAATCCTGAGTTTTCCTGTGAAGTTTGATAAACCGTCGGTACTTCTTGTCGTTGCTGGTTTAAAGCCAGCCGCTTTTTTCCCTGTTTCTGGCGAGGCGACTATGACGGAAATACTTATGGATCTTAAAGCGTGCGGACTGCATGCTGATATGGCAAAGGGGTCAGAAGAAAGCGTCTATCGTATTTTTGTGGCACGAGATTCAGAAACTCTGCAAAAACTGAAAGAAGCGTCTCCCACAAAAGACCACGAAGCATTTGGGAAGCTCATGGGTTATCCTACGAGTGCCATTGAAGGATTCATGCGAGGTTCTTCACTTATCACGGGCCCATCTGAAATTAGCCCTGATTTGACATTTCCTTTGCGTCTTTCTCAAGACCATTGGCCTGAGGAGCTTCAAGTGGTGGCTCGTTGGAGTTACGTTGTAAAATTTGCTGAAGAGGAAATGAGTGAGAATCAGATTTGATATGTTTGAGCAATTCTATACAAAATCGCAGAAGGAAATTGTGAGGATGGTGAAAGATTTTATGAGGCGAGATTTTTTTCCACTTTTTCCAAAATGGAAAGATCAGTCCTCGATCATTATTTGTGGTTCGGTTGCGGCTGGAAGATATGATGAATGGAGTGATATCGATGTAAGGATTTTTGTCTCAAAGCGTGTTATAGCTGCGTATTCGAGTAGTGCGGTAAAGTCTTATAAGCAACACTTGAACTCTCTGCATGTACCAATTCAATTCCATGCACCAGAAACGTTCGAACATGTTGAAGCACTATTGCAGGATTGGAGTCGAGATTGGTATATCCGTGACTATTCGCAGGCTCTCATTGTAGAAGATACCCTGGGGCGTTTTAAGAGTATTCAAAAAAAGTATCGATACTACCCAAGTGCTATTAGAAAGGAAAAGATTGAATGGTTGATGGCAGAAGCGATATTCCATTTGCATAAACGATTTGAGGTCGCTGCGAAACGAAAAAACCTCTTATTATGCGAGCTAACAAAACTCCGGATCATTCGTCTTTTATTGAACGCCTATCTTCTAGGAAACAAAAAGTATCCCGCATTTGATAAACATCTCTATGCGGAAGTGAAAGCGCTGCCTGATTCTAGATGGATACTCACGTTGATAGACGATGTTCTTACGCAGCATGATGCTCAAGGAGTTTATGAGGGTCTCTCAAAAATAAGAGAAGGGCTTGAGAATTTTTTGCTTTCCAAGAAACTGATTAAACAAAGAAGCGAAAAAGAATGGATCGATTTACGACCTGCTCATCGGATAGAATTTGAGATATAGCGTTTATTGGAGTCGCCTCTCATCAATTGACGCTTCGTTGACACTTAAGAGCTATTTTAAGATAAGGATATTTCTTTTCTGCTATACTTACGCACATGTACGATGCGATCATAAGCCAGACGCTGGTGGAATATCGGGTGCTCCGTTTACCTCATGTAGACCATCAATTGAAATATCAACAACACGCCTTGTTCATCAAGCTCGAGACGATGCTAAATGGAATTGATAACCGACCCTTAGAGATCATCGGAAGCGCCCCTTTATTTTTTTTGCTTCCGCTCTTTTGGAAAGCCCGCAGTATCGCAACAGAAATCGTTTATCGTCAAAAGGAAGCACGACCTGGGTATGTTATCTCTTCTTTCATCAATGAGGGGGTTATCCGTCCCATGGGGGTTATTGCCGACCTGCTGTCCATGCGTATCTCTCCGGTTGAGAGCGCCCCTCCCGTCGGGATAAAGACCGTCCAAAAGGATGATATGGACGAGAAGGTGATGAGCGTAGATCTCGCGATGATGTGGAGCGCATCTCAAGGGAAGACTGGTTCGGAAAAAATGAGAGAAATGCTTTCAAAGATCGCTTCGTCAATTCAGGGTGTTTCACGAGTGCATTTGCAAGGTGAGGCGCCAGAAGTTCCCGTTCTTGCCTGTGTAAATCTCTTGGTAGAGCTTGGCAAGAAGGTCGAGTTTGAAAACATTGATTTTGAACAGCTATGAGTCAAGGCAAAATGGGGGATCTTTTGACGGGGCTCATGCGGGGTGCCGGACTTTGGGAGAAGCCCCCATTTAAACCTTCTTCGGAATCCTCACAACACGATCAAGGAACGGCTCCGGATGAAGAAAGTGCCGTCGATGATGGGTATCGGGAAGAATTCGAGGACGCCTATTTGAGCAGATTGGGGGAAACAATCCGTAAACAAGATCTCCCTGTTCATCACCATAATAATGAATTGAGAGATGCTTTCGGTGGAGTGATCGACGGGGATGGAATGTTGATGCTTGAGGCTGAAACGGGAGCGGGTAAGTCGTTGTATGCACCTTTATCCGTTCGAGAAGCAGTGAAGCAATCAGAAAGAAGGGGGCCTATTATTATGGTCGAGAATCGCAAAGATGCCGCACGGAACGCAGCTCGTGGCATGGCGGCGATTACGGGAGAGCGCTTAGGGGTTGATATTGCCTATTCGACCTCGGAAGAAAAAGTTATTGATCGTTCGGCTTTGGTTATTGTTGTCACATCCGGGATTTTTCTGCGTTGGATCAAGGAGGGGAAGGTGAATGCCGAGGACGTGGGGGCAGTGATCATCGACGAAGCGCATGACGGTAATCAGGATTATCACCTTATCCTTGGTTTTTTAAAACAGATGCGAGACAAAGGTACGGCGCCGCCAACGCTCCTTATGAGTGCCACGTTGCCGACGGAAGCGCTGAAATTCCATTTTGACCTCGGAGATCAAGACGCGTTTTTTATTGAGGGGAGACAATATCCTGTCGACGTTTCTTTCGAAGCTCCACAGAGTGAGGAAGGGTACAGCTATATTGCGCATGCAGCCGAGGTAGTACAGAGGGAATGCCAGAAAGATGAGAAAGGGGATATTTTGGTTTTTATGCCGGGAACGGCAGAGATAGAGGACACGATCAATCGGATTGGTAATATTCCTGGTATTCAAGTTATGCGATTGTATGCCGATCTCGCACCTCAAGTGAGAGACGCGATTTTGTTAGGAGAAAAACCCAGGGGAATTCGTAGACGAGTGATTATTTCGACAAATGTTGCGGAAACGTCAGTCACCCCGCCTGGTGTTACGCTTGTCGTTGACCCATGTCGGCAGCGTTCTGTCTATTTTGATCATCAGGCGGGAACGCAAAAGTTTGGCACAGAGTTCATTTCTAAGCAGCAAGCAGAGCAGCGGACTGGACGAGCAGGGAGAGTTCAACCCGGAAAAGCGATCCGTTTGATCGATCCAAAAGAGTTCTCGGGATTAGGTGAATATCCGATACCAGAAATCAGAAGGACGAATCTTTCACAATTAATTCTTCGTTTAGCCGATATGGGTGCTGACCCATTGGATTTTCCTTTCATCGATCCGCCTTCTCATGAAGCGCTTGAGCACGGCAAAAAGGAACTTGAGTTGCTCGGAGCGTTGGATGCGGAAGGACACTTAACCGATATCGGAAAAGAAATGGCAAATCTTCCTTTCGAACCTCGTGTGAGCCGCATGCTGGTAGAGGTCCATAAAACGGGAAATGTGGAAGCGGCGTTGGTATTAGCCGCCTTTACTCGTGAACGAAAGATTTTTAATGATCCACAGGATAAGTTTGGAAAAAACGATGCAAAGTGGGCTAGATCCGCCTTTTCTCGCGGCAAATCGGACTGGTTAAAAAACTTACGTATTTTTTCCGAAGCGATTCGGCACGGTCTGTATGAGTATGATACTCTCTATAAAAAGAGAAAGAAGGGTCATGGCCGAGGCCTCTCTCCGGCTGAAGCGGATGTCGTCAATGAGTTTGAGAGTTGGTGTGAACAGCACTATCTCCACTCGCATGCCCTAACGCATATCGCGTATCGTTTAATGGACTACGCGCGTTCCGTGCGTATACGCATTGATCGAGAAGCGCTCGCCGATATGTTGGATGTGGCTTCCGATGAAGCATTGGGAGACGCAATCTTAGTGGCATACCCTGATAATCTTTTACTTCGTGCAGGAAGGAGACATCGGCGTATTACAGGAGATAAAGTGAATGATGTGACCTTTTCATTCATGTCTGACGCCATAGAAGCAGGAGGCTTTAGCGTTGCTGAAAAAATAGTGAAAAAGAAAGAAGCGGATGAGTTTGGAGGGGAACGTATGTTTATTAGAGCATGGGGAGTGCATCCGGTTACGCCACGACAGGTCGTAAAAAAATTCCCCGGGATCATGAAGGAAGAATTGAGAGATTCATTATTTGGTAGAGAGCTGGAGTATGAATATGATGCAGAGAGCGGTGAGGTCGAACTCGAACTAACATATACCCTAGCAGAAGATGGTGCGTGGATCGGCGAATTCCCTTACAAAGCTACTGTTCAGGAATTTGTTCAGCTTCTCAAGCGCTATGTTGAGAGAAAGCTGCGCCGTGATCCTCTTTTTGATAAGGATCGGAGAGAAGAGGATGCTCCGAATGATATCTTGAATGAATGCGATGCGGAGCTCGCAACGGCACTGTCACGTATTGGCCCGCATGTGCGTGATGATAATACACTACGAGACGTACGAGAGCTGAGAAGGCGTATCGCTGAAATCCAAATAAAGAAGGGAGCTGCGCGACCAGCGGAAACTCGATGGCCTGCACCAACCGGAAGATTTTTACATCGCGATGCCTGGCCTGAGGCGACAGGTGTATCTTCTCTTAGTGAAGCTCGTTTTGCGACATTCAAAGACCTCATGTCGAGACAAGAAGAGAGATTAGGAGGTGCATCTGTAAGGTCTTCATTGCCGGAAAGAGCTGAGCCACTTAAAGAGAAAAAGAAAAGAGAAGAAAAAAGGGAACCAAAGAAAGAATTAAAAAAATCTGATTTAGAATCAGAGTTGGATACGGTTACGGCTCTTATCTCTGCGGCACGAGCAGCTTTCTCAAGGCCCGTACATGCAGGCACGAAGAGAGAGCAGGCTGTTCTTGCATTGCTTGAACGTGGAAGAGAATTAGATCGGGAAGCTCGAGAGATTCAACAGGTTCTACATGCGGCAAATCCAAATCTCGAATCCCTGTCTGGTAGGCTAATCACTCTTCATACCGCCATTCGCTCCACCTATACAAGGAATCTCCCGTTGATTGAGAAGGATTTCTCGGGCGAAGGCTTGGATGCGTATGAAGCAGCGTTGGAGAAAATGCCCGATTCCGTTATGAGTCATCCAGATGCTTCCGATTTTATCAGTAGCGATTTGGCCACTCTCGAAGAGATTGTTTTGAGAGCACGCCAGGAATTTAGACAAAGAGCCTCGCCTCTCCGAGGAAATGCTAAGGATGTTCAAGCGCATGTGCGTCAAGCGATTGACGCCGCTCTCAACTCATTTATTCGCTGATTTAACCGAGTGGGTGATTCATGAGGAAGTGCAGAGACAAAAATACCGGACAGGCTATATCCGATATTTATCATCCTCTCATCGGCTGACACCCTGCTGACATTTAGGAGCTATTTTAAGATAACTCGTGATTTAAGGTGATGAAGTTGATATTTCTATTTTGTGGCTGAGTGCAGCCTCATTACTGCTCTCATTTATTCATAGTTTTTCTTTTGTCATTACGCCTCTATCCGTTTCGAATCCTTGCCTGCCCACCATACAGAAGCTCTCCATTGACGGAGGGCTTTTAGGAAGCAAGCTGGTTTTTTGAAGGCTATATTTATATAGTGTACATGTCTAGAAATTAAGCCCTCAGCAATACTTGCGATTCTCTAAAATTTCCAGTAGAATTACCACAATTCTATGCGATTTCCACTGAACAAGAAAATGTGGCTCATGCTGCTTATTTCCGCACTGCTTTCAGTTGGGGTTTTTACTCAACCCGTTCATGCTAGCGCCTGTCTCGTCAATAGTTTTTGCACAACGTGGCAAACCACGGCTCCAAATGAATCGATCACAATTCCAACGACAGGAGCCGGATATAATTACAGTGTAGATTGGGGGGATGGGCAGACGAGTGTTGGTCAAGTAGGTAACGCAACGCATTCATATGCGATTGCAGGAACATATACAGTGTCTATTACGGGCACATTTCCGCGTATTTATTTTAATGATGCTGGTCATAAAGATAAGATAAAAGCGATAAAACAGTGGGGTACTATTGCATGGACATCAATGAATAACGCCTTTAAAGGGTGTACGTTTGTCGTGGGTGAAGCTATCGATGTGCCAAATTTAACAGGCGTGACAAATTTGAGCGGAATGTTTCAAGGAGCCGCTGCCTTCAACCAAGACATTAGCGGTTGGGATGTTTCGAACGTCACGAACATGAGGGGGATGTTTGAGAATGCAAGCGCTTTTAATAATGGGGGCCAGCCGTTGACGTGGGGTGCACAAACATCAAATGTCACAAACATGAATAGAATGTTTGGCTCAAATTTCATCTTCAATCAAGATATTAGCGGTTGGGATGTATCGAGCGTGACAGACATGGGGGGGATGTTTCAAGATGCGTTTCTCTTCAATCAAGACATTAGCGGTTGGGATGTATCGAGCGTGACAAACATGAAGAGTACGTTCAATGAGGCGTTTGCGTTCAACCAAGACATTAGCAGCTGGAACGTTTCAGGTGTGACAGATATGAGTTTCATGTTTTATTCCGCCGCTGCGTTTAATCAAAACATTGGCGGCTGGAACGTTTCGGGTGTGACGAATATGAGCAACATGTTCGAAGGAGCTCTTGTCTTTGATCAAAACATTGGAGGTTGGAATATTTCGAATGTTGGAATCATGGATAGCATGCTTTCCGGCGTCACCCTTTCGATGGCTCATTATGACGCATTGCTTGTTGGGTGGTCTGGGCAATCTGTTCAGCCAAATTTAAATTTTGATGGAGGAAATAGCCTGTATTGCTCAGCGGCTGGAGCGGCGGGGCGAAATGTTCTTTCAGCGGCGCCTAATAATTGGAGTATTATCGATGGAGGTATCGGTTGCAGTAGCGATGCTACTCTTCAAGTATCCTCAACGATTAAGGGAGTTGCGGTTGCAGATCTTGGAACACCAGATGCCACATTGGCCAGCGTTGTGGCATCCGGTACGGTGACATTGACGGCGATACAGGCGGCAGATATTTCAAATGCGGGATCGTATATCACTGCCTTTCTACCGACAGATGGAGGGGCTGTGGTAACGAGAGTCGTTAAATATGCAACAGGTGCCGATACGACCAATTTTGCTACAGACGTCGCGTATGCGAATGGGGCGGTTGCCGATCAGAACTTCTTTGTTGTTGAGGTGACAGCTGCTGATACGGGCCGTCTGTACTATAAGATTGTTGCAACTGTCATAAGTGATGATAATCCCGTGCCAACAATTACGAGTATTAGCAGCAATACAGCCACAGCGGGGGCTTCTGCCTTCACTATGAGCGTAACAGGGACAAATTTTATCGCCTCCTCTGTTCTTCGTTGGAACGGCTCTGATCGTGTAACTACCTATGTATCACCTACGGAACTTACCGCTTCAATTCTTCTTTCGGACTTAAGTTCAGCCGGTGTAAACAGCATTGCCATTTTTAATCCACTTCCAGGCGGGGGAACGTCTACAGCTTCGGTGTTTACTGTGACGGCAGTGGTGCCACCAGCGCCGCCTGCTGGAGGAGCGGGAGGAGGGAACGCAGGAGATGTGACACCTCCTGTCTTATCGAATATCCAAGCTGTAAATATTACAACGAGCACGGCACAGATTACATGGACGACTGATGAAGCTGCAGACTCAAAAGTAGAATATGGATTGAGTAATGTGTATGGAAAAGAGATCTCAGATGCACCATTAGTAGTGCACCATCAGATCACGCTACCTCTATTAACCTCAAGTACAACCTATCATGTACGTGTGACATCACGGGATGTCGTTGGGAATAAGAGCGTCTCAGAAGATGTTACATTCACGACCGTGGGTATTGGCGCTCCTCCTGTTGCAATTATTCTTTCAAAAATTCAAACGTTGTCTATCACTACCTCATCTGCGCAGATGACCTGGCAGACAAGCGTGAGTGCGAATTCGCGAGTTGAGTATGGACTCACATCCGCCTATGGAACCGTGTTGAGTGATGCCGCACTCACCCCACTGCATGCAGTCGTTCTAACTGGATTATCGCCCTTGACGACGTATCATGTTCAGGTTAGTTCACAGGCAGATGGAATGGTTGGCGCCACTTCATCTGATTTCTTTTTTACAACATTGAACGATCAACCTGCACCTCCGATTGTTCCTGGTGTTGTGTCCGCTACCCCAACCGCACCCGTTGTGCCGCCTCAAAAGCTTGAAAACACTGTGCTTCGTTGTTCGAATGACATTGATGATGATATAGATGGTCTCGTTGATTGTGATGATTCAGATTGTGGCGTGTTTGCAGTATGTAGCAAGAAAACACCTCCAACATCACCAAAGCCTTCACCAGAGCCGCCAACTCCACCATTTGTTTCGGGAGGAAATGAACCTGAAGAATTGCCCCCAATCGAATCCCCAATCGCAACAGAGCCAACGTCAAGCGCTCCTGTTGTTCCACAAAAATTTCGTTTGCGGAATGCGCAGAGCTTCATGCAAGATATCAGAAATCGGATTGCTGATCGTGTACATGGCGTCAGGGTAATTCTTCAACAGCCCGCAGTACAACATGCCGTTCAAAACACTATTTCCCCGACAGTTCTTGGTGTTGCCGTGGCGAATGCCGCAACGGCACTTCCACTGTTCAATAGCCTTGCATATCTTCAGTATATTTTTCTCCAGCCTGTTTTGTTGCTTGATCGCCGCAAGAGGAAGAAGTGGGGTGTAATCTATAATGCACTTACAAAACAGCCCATTGAATTAGCGATTATCAGATTATTGTATGCAGAGACTCGCACAGTGGCACAAACCCGCGTGAGCGATAAACTGGGTCGGTACGGATTTTCCGTAAAGCCCGGTACGTATCTGTTGGAGGTTGTGAAGCCCGGATTCGCATTTCCGACACAATTTCTACAAGATGCTTCTAAAGATGGCGAATATCTTGATGTGTATCATGGGGTGCCGATCACCTTCACTCAAGAGGGCGTGATTGATATGAATATTCCGGTTGATCCAGCTGTCCCTGACGTCCCACCACGAAAAATCATTTGGCAAAAGCGTTTGCGGCACATCCAAGAATCGCTCGCGTTAACAACAGTGGTATTGGCGATGGGTGGCGTTTTTATCTCTCCCACACCGAAAATGGGTTTCATTTTGTTAGCACAGGTGGCTACCTATCTCTTCTTCAAACGACTTTCTGTGTCTAAAAAGATTCCAGATTGGGGCGCTATTATTGATCATACGAGCAAGCAACCCTTGGCTCAGGTTGTCGTTCGTATTTTTGATAAAAAGTTCAATAAAGTATTGGAAACGCAGGTAACGGACAAGAACGGAAAATATGGATTCTTCGTACGAAGGAATGTGTACTACGTGACGGCAGAAAAAGCGACCTATAAAAAATATATCTCTACGGATATCGATCTGACCAATACAGACGAAGCTATGGTGGATCAAAATATCATCATGCAGCATGCCATTCTTCCAGCACCTGAAATTCCGGTAACACCAACAGATGCGAGTGCGTATACTCATGATTCTTAAGATCTTGAAGAAGTAACGCGTGCTATGTACGAATTAATCGTGGCCAGTGCTTTGTTTACTCTTGTGGCGTTGTTAATCGTCTTAAATATTGTTCAGCGGGAGCGGCACATTAAACATCTCATGACATCTTTGTATGGTATAGAAGATGAGCAGTTCATGCGATCTATGAGTAATTTGCTCGGACCTCCACTGGTTGATGGAAATCGGATTACAATGCAGGTGAATGGGGATCAGATTTTTCCAGCGATGCTGCAAGCTATTCATGGTGCTCAATCATCAATTACCTTTGAAACATATATCTACTGGTCAGGTCAGATAGGTGATGCGTTTACGGAAGCGCTGATTGAGCGTGCTCAAGCGGGTGTGCGCGTTCACGTATTGGTTGATTGGATTGGGAGTCATCGCATGGATCGAGTTCAGTTGCGGCGTATGCGCAAAGCTGGCATTCAAGTACGCAAATACCGACCACTTCATTGGTACACGCTAGCACGTCTCAATAATCGAACACATCGAAAATTATTGGTCGTTGATGGGGTGATCGGCTTTATTGGAGGAGTCGGAATTGCAGATCTCTGGCGGGGCAACGCAGAAGATTCACAACATTGGCATGACGTTCATTTTTGCGTAGAGGGTCCAGTTGTGGCTCAGCTTCAATCGGCATTTATGGATAACTGGCTTAAAACATCTTCTGTTGTGCTGCACGGCGATCGATATTTCCCACAGCTTGCCCCGGTTGGTGATATGCGAGCGCAGATTTTTAAAAGCTCAGCCCGTGAAGGCAGCGAGAGTATCGCGCTCATGTATCTCCTTTCATTTTCTGCTGCTCGAAAAAATATTCGAATCGGTAGTCCGTATTTTATTCCAGATGCCTTGTCACAAAAAGCCTTAATTGCAGCCGCAAAACGCGGTGTCCGAGTAGAAATTCTGATTCCTGGCGCTCACAGCGATAGCCCTATAGCTCGTTTTGCTTCAAAGATTTGTTGGGGACGGCTCTTGCGAAATGGGATTCATATTTATGAGTATCAGCCGACAATGTATCATTGCAAAATGATGATTATTGATGATCGGTGGGCAAGTGTGGGATCTGTTAATTTTGACGCCCGATCGTTTCGTTTGAATGATGAAGCAAATTTGAATGTTTCCGATGTTCCATTTGCATTGACGCTTACAAGTCTATTCGAGGATGATAAGAAGCGTTCACGGGAAGTATTGTATCGAGAATGGCGTCGACAATCGGTGCGGGAAAAGATCTATCGAAAGCTTGCAGATATCGTGAGCTCGCAATTTTAACGATTTGCCTAGCCATCTTGACCTTCTCTTATAGGTTGTGTACGGAGATGCTAGCATTGATAGTATGAAAACTGCTTTTGAAAATGCGTTGTTCCAATTGGATCGGGCCACGAACGTACATCCGTTTCCACAGGATTTTCTTGATTATCTCCAGCATCCGGAACGAGAAATTCGTATTTCTATTCCTGTGGTGATGGATGATGGAACGGTGCGGTTTTTTGAAGGATATCGTGTTCAATATACGAACGCTCGGGGTCCGTATAAGGGCGGGATTCGCTATCATGAACAAACTGACATTGAAGAGGTGAAAGCGCTCGCCTTTTGGATGTCTTTGAAATGTGCCGTCGTGAATATCCCAATGGGCGGTGGAAAAGGAGGGGTTACGGTGAATCCGAAACTGCTCTCAAAAGGAGAATTAGAGCGACTTTCGCGCGGCTGGATTCGAGCCATGGCAGATGTTCTTGGTCCTGATAAGGATGTTCCAGCCCCAGACGTAAATACAACATCCGAAATCATGGGCTGGATGGCGGATGAATTCAAAACGATAACGGGAGATGCACGTGGAGCTGTTATTACGGGAAAGCCGCTTGATCAAGGCGGTTCCGCGGGTCGAGCAACAGCTACAGCTCAGGGCGGTTTCTATGTGTTTGAAGCTCTCAAGGAACGTTTAGGGTTGCCTGAACGGTGCCGTGTAGTGATTCAAGGATTTGGAAATGCTGGTCAGCATGCAGCTGAGCTATGGAATCAAGCAGGTCATCATATTGTCGCGATGTCTGACTCTCAGGGTGCGATTTTCAATCCAGCGGGGATAGATATTGATGCAGTACGGGAACATAAAAAGACGACGGGTTCCGTGATCGGGCTACATGGTGCGCGAACGCTTTCACAGCAAGAGATGCTTGAACTTGAGTGTGATGTGCTCATTCCGGCTGCACTAGAAAACCAAATTCACGAAAAAAACGCTGCTCAGATTAACGCAAAACTTGTTCTCGAGCTCGCAAATGGTCCAACGACCCCGGAAGCCGATGATATTCTTTTTTCGAAAGGAATTCCTGTGATTCCTGATATTTTAGCCAATGCCGGTGGGGTAACTGTCTCGACGTTTGAGTGGGAACAGAATTTAAAAGGAGAGCATTGGGGCGAGGCTGACGTATTTCAAAAACTCAGCATGATTATGCAAACAGAAGCGGGAGAGATTTACGATCTTGCGCGTTTGAAGAAGACTGATATGCGCCGAGCGGCTTTCATTGTGGGGTTGCAGCGCATCGAGTCTGCGTTACGGTCAAAGGGGCGATTGTCTTCAACAACATGACGTCTTTTTTTCGGCTATGGGTTGGGGGTGCTGTTTGTGTTTTTTTTGTTAGCTGCCCTTTGTTTTTTGCGGAGGCAAAAGAAAAATGGAAACCACTTCCTGTTCCGCCCGAATACACTCGTTTGCCACTCGTTCAAGCATGGACGGCCGATTTTATACAGCAAGCATCGTTTTTAGCTTTTGATAAAACAGTTCAGGGTGGGGGATTTTTAGCGGTTGGCGATCTTGACGGGGATCATCAACAGGAAGTTGTGGTGGGAGCTGGCAAGGGGATGGCTCCTGAGGTGCGTATTTTTAGTCGAGACGGCCTATTAAAATGGCATTTTCTCGCGTATCCGTCTGCATTTCAGGGAGGCGTACGGATTGCAGTTGCAGATACGGATGGCGATGGGCTAGCGGAGATTATTACAGCTCCCGGCCCTGGAATTGCGGGGTCTATTCATGTGTATGATCAGACGGGAAGAGACAAAATTCCGCCTGTCATCGTATACGGAAAGAACTTTATCGGCGGGGTACGAGTGGCGGCTGGTGATCTTGATGGTGATGGAAAAGCCGAGATCATCACAACTCCTGGTCCTGGGGGCGGACCACATGTCAGCGTCATGAGTGGAATGCTCGAGAATCTCGGGAGAGATTTTTTCCCATACGATGCATCCATGACGGACGGCGTAACAATCGCGCTTGTAAAAAGTCCACAAGGGATAAGTATCGTGACTGGCATTGAGAGCTGGTCTTTGCCTCTGGTGAAGCGATTTGTTCTTTTCCCGGAGTTCAAACAAACAGCTGAGTTTCTTGCCTTTGATCCAAGCTGGAAATTCGGAGTTACTCTAGCGGCCTTTGATGTTGATCATGATGGTTATGATGAAATTGCGGTCGTTGGGAACGGAGGAAGCTCACCCGAAATGCGCCTCTTTGATGCATACGGAACGCTCATGCGTGCGCATTCTTTACTAGACGCCGCCTATCGAGGAGGATTCTCTTTAGTTCAAGCTGACAGTCTCAATAGTAAAGATATGCGGCCTGAATTACTCGCTATCCCAACAACACCTATTGTCACAGGTCCGGTTGATACGGAGCGTTCTATTCAGATTGATATTAGTGAACAGCGTTTATATGCGTATGAACATGGAAGAATCGCGAAGAGCTTTCTGGTATCGACAGGAGTGCGACGTCATCCGACCCCGATTGGAAAAACCACGATTTTAAAAAAAGTACCTGTTATGGACTATCGGTGGAATTACGGTCCTGGAAATCCTGATAATTATGATCTTCCTAACGTACGCTTTAATTTAAAAATTTTCTCCAATATTTTTATCCATACGGCGTATTGGCATAACAATTTTGGACATCCGATGAGCCACGGTTGCGTGAATACATCACTGGAGGATGCGAAGTGGGTCTACAATTGGGCAGAAGTAGGCACGCCGGTTGAGACGAAAATATAAGGTCAAAAGTTCTGTATATATTGTCGTCCTGAACGAAGCGTATGCGAAGTTGAAGGATCTATAAAGAAGAATTCTCCTTATAGATCCCTCGACGTCACTTCGTTTTGCTCGGGACGACAGACGATCTAGTAGGGTCGCGGGATCTTTTCTGCTTCTTTTGGAATGATGGGCTGTTCGGTTGGAGCTGGAGCGGGTGCAGGTTGACGAAGCTCTGCTTGAGTAGGTCTTCTCGCTGATGAGGTATCTAAAGAGCAGCCTGCGCCAAAGAGACTTATGCTCACTGCGAGAATAGCAAGGAGAGGGAACAATCTCATACAAGAATTATTTGCGAGTAATGCGCGGTCAGTATACCATCTTTTCATTGTATGAACATTTCTTTTCATGGGGCGGCACGAGAAGTGACAGGTTCATGTTATTTGGTGGAGACGGGACATACGCGTGTGTTGATTGATTGTGGCATGTTTCAGGGCTCGGCGTTTGCCGATGCAAAAAACTTTCGTGAATTTGGTTTTGATCCTGCGACAATTGATGCGGTGATTATTACGCATGCGCATCTTGATCATGTTGGCCGTCTTCCAAAATTGTTTAAGGATGGGTTTCGGGGCAAGGTGTATGCAACTCCACCCACGAGACAGCTCGCACATATCGTTCTAGATGACGCCGAGCAGATCATGGAAGAAGACCATCGTCGAACGGCGCGCCCCAAGCTCTATGAAAAAAAAGATGTCGAACGGGTTGTTGAGCGCTTCGTTGACGTCGAGTATGAGCGGTCCATGAAACTCGAAGGACTTTCATTCCGTTTTCGTGATGCAGGACATATTTTTGGAAGTGCCTTTGTAGAGATTGAGGAGCGAGGCGGTGCGCGTGTTGTTTTTTCCGGCGATGTCGGGAATCGAGACGTTCCCATTCTTCGTCCTACTGAGCAGATTGCCGAGTGTGATGCCTTGGTGGTCGAGTCAACCTATGGGAATCGATTGCATGAAGATGAATCCACGCGTGAAGCTCGTTTGCGTAGCGTTATTCAAGATACCATTAAACAAAATGGAGTATTGATTATTCCGGCGTTTGCAATTGAGCGAACGCAGGAGGTGGTCTACGAATTGAATCACTTGGTGGAAAATAAATTGATTCCTTCGGTAGATATTTATCTCGATAGCCCAATGGCCACCAAGGTGATCAAGGTGATCGAACAATATCCGCAATACTACGCGAAAGAAGCGACGCGTCTCGTGGCTACAGGTGATGATATGTTCACCTTTCCGCGATTGCACGTAACAACAACGCGTGAGGAATCAAAGATGATTAATGACAAGCCGCGACCAAAAGTCATTATTTCTGGTTCGGGGATGATGAATGGCGGGCGTATTCGTCATCATTTGATCCGCTATTTAAGTGATGCGCGCTCAACCATTCTCATTATCGGCTATCAGGCTCACGGAACGCTTGGCAGGCAACTTTATACCGGAGAAAAGCATGTCACGATCATGGAAGAGCGCGTTGAAGTGCGTGCGAAGGTGACCTCTATTGGAGCCTATAGTGCCCACGCGGATCAAAAAAAACTACTCGATTGGGTTGCTTCGGCTAAATCAAGGCCAACACAGGTCTACTGTACGCATGGGGAAGAGGATGCGGCCGCAGCGCTGGCGACGCGTGTTACTGAGGAGCTCGGTATTGCGACGCACGTCCCTCGTTTTGAGGAGACGATTCAACTATGAGTTGGTTTGTATTTGCAGCCATCGGTCACTTGTTGAACGGTGTTGCGTTTGTGATCGATAAGGCGTTGCTAACCTCTGCCTTTAAACGAAGCGCGACCTATGCTGGTTTCATCGGTGGGCTATCTGCCATTGCGATTATTGGCATTCCGTGGATTCATGCTTGGCCATCTTTATCGATCTGGCCGGCGGTGATTGGGTTTGGTGCATTGTTCGTATTTGGTCTCTGGGTTTTTTTTGAAGCACTTCGTCGTTCAGAGGCAACGCGAGTTGTGCCGCTGGTGGGTGCGCTTGTGCCGCTCATGACATTCATTCAAAGCAGTTTCTTCTTTCAGGAGCACCTGATCGCGCGGAGCCTGATCGGACTATTTGCCCTCATTCTCGCAACATGGATGTTGACGATCGGAACGAAATTACAGCCTACGTCGTGGCGGGTCATTGGACTGTGTGCGGTTTCTGGTTGGCTGTTTGCTACGGCAACACTTTGCGGAAAATATGCCTTTGATCGTGGCGATTTTGTAGGTGTATTGGTCGCCTCTCGACTTGTCGCTGGTTTAGTTGGCATCTGTATTATTGTGATGCAACAGTCAGTTCGGATGGAGATCGGTGCGCTCTTCGTTTCAAAGCAAGGTTCCCGTCTGCGCGGGGATGACAGAACAAAAGGCAGTTCAATCTGGATTAAACTCGCCCCGCTCTTCGGACAGTTGTGTGGGGCGATTGGATTTGTGTTGATTCATATTGCGATTCGGACAGGCAGTGTTTCTATTGTAAATGCGCTGCAAGCCGTTCAATACGCATTTCTCGTTATCGCTGCCTTGGCGCTTCGGTCAATCGCACCTCGTTTGTTGGGGGAGGATCTAAGCCGGAAAGCGCTGATTATAAAAGGAGGTGCTCTCGTTGTAACAGCGTTGGGACTGTATCTTGTTGCGTAATATGAAGATATTGCTTCGTGTGCTTACAATTATGGGCATCGTGTGTGGCATGATCCTTTTCGTATTTATCTTACTGAGCCTATGGCCTATATCAGACCCTACACGACTAGCACCAAAGCTTGGAGTAACGTTTAGTCGAACATACGCCACACAGGAACTTGGACTGGATGCCGATGCAGTACTTCATGAGGCGTTGGATGATTTGGGAATTCGTCGTTTTCGGATTCCCGTTTATTGGAAGGAGGTAGAGCAAAACATGGGTCAATGGGATTTTCAAGCAGTAGATCGTGATTTGGCTGAGATTCGTCAGCGAAACGGCGAGGTCGTATTAGCGATTGGTCAAAAATTACCACGCTGGCCTGAATGCTGGACCCCTGATTGGGCTTCGCAGCTCTCATCAGACGCTCGTCATCAGAAGGTGCTAGCATATATTGAAACAGTTGTAGAACGGTATACGCACCATCCGGAAGTTATTGGTTGGCAGGTAGAAAACGAGGCACATTTTGCCTATGGAATATGTCCGCCGCCAGATTTTGATCTCATTCGAGCTGAGATGGCATTGGTCCATCGCCTTGATCCTCGTCGACCAATAAGTACGACAGAATCAGGAGAGCTGTCTGCCTGGACAACCTTTCGTCATGATGTTGATCGGATCGGTGTGAGTTTGTATCGCGTCATTAAGAATCGCTATATAGGCATTACGCATTATTGGATGTTCACACCTCAATTTTATTTTCGAAAAGCCCAAGCTATTCACGCGATCGGTGGTGGGCCGGTATATATTAGCGAGCTTCAGATGGAACCGTGGGCCACTCGCGCTTTGCGCGAAGAGCCTTTGTCTGATCAGTTACGAATATTCCCGCTTCAGCAGATGAAAGAAACGGGTGCCTTTGCTCGCGCCACGCATTTATCGCCCATCGATCTCTGGGGTCTTGAGTGGTGGTATTGGATGAAAACGACTCAGAATCATCCGGAATATTGGGAAGAGGCGAAGGATATATTCAAGCAATAAAAGGCGGTTGTCGTCGAGTTCATTATTTTTGATGTCGAATAGTTGACGTAAAGGCGGTTTTTCGTTATACTTCGCCCACTTATGGAACTACGCAATATCGCTATCATCGCACACGTTGACCACGGTAAAACAACCCTGGTTGATTCGTTGTTGAAACAGTCAGAAACGTTCTCTGAACGTGGTTTGGAAGGGGAAACTATCATGGATTCAAACGAGCTTGAACGAGAACGTGGCATTACGATTCTGTCCAAGAACGCAGCCGTAACGTTTAAGAATACCAAAATCAATATCGTTGATACCCCTGGACACGCTGACTTCGGCGGTGAGGTGGAGCGTATTATGAACTTGGTAGATGGTGCCTTATTGCTTGTCGACGCGAAAGAAGGACCGATGCCTCAGACCCGGTTCGTGCTCAAAAAGGCGATTGCCGCCGGCCATCGGATCATCGTGGTCATTAACAAGATTGATAAGCCGGACGCACGTCCAGATTGGGTGTTGAATCAAACGTTTGATTTGTTTGTTACCTTGGGCGCGAATGATCGTCAGACAGACTTTCCAGTTGTGTATGCCTCTGCCAAACAGGGCAAGGCTGGACTTACGGAAGATCTCTCAAGCATGACCAACATCAAACCGTTATTTGATAAGATTATTGAAGAGATTCCGGCTCCCACCACAGATCCGAACGGCCCATTGCAGGTTTCGGTCGCAAACGTCAGCTATGATAACTATAAGGGTAAGACAGCAATTGGCCGCGTCGTACGTGGAACGCTTAAGGTTGGACCGGTTGCGTGCCGATGGGCCTACAGATGATCGTCATCTCGGCGGCGGCACTGACCGTGATGGCAAACAAGCTGCTGCGAAGGTTACCTCGGTTATGGTATTTGAAGGCATGGGACGACGTGATGTCACCGAAGCTCCTGCTGGTGAAATTGTTGCGTTTGCAGGCGTGGAAGGGATCAATATTGGTGAGACTATCGCGGATGTGAATGCGCCGGAAGCACTGCCCGTCATGAAGATTGAGGAGCCAACCGTCAAAATGACGTTTGGAGTCAATACGTCGCCATTTAACGGTAAAGAGGGTCAATATACGACCTCACGCAACATCAAAGAGCGCTTGGAACGGGAATTGCAGAATGATGTGGCGTTGCGTGTTGAGCCGGGGTTGTCTGCTGAAAGCTTTGTGGTATCTGGTCGTGGCGAACTGCATTTATCTATCTTAATTGAAAAAATGCGTCGCGAGGGATTTGAGCTTCAAGTTTCACGTCCTCAGGTTATTTTCAAGGACATTGATGGTCAAAAGAGCGAGCCATTTGAGGAGGTTTCATTGGAAGCCCCAGAAAACATGGCCGGCTCAGTGATCGAAAAATTAGGTCGTCGCAAAGGCGAGCTGAAGGATATGCGCTCAGAAAACGGCACAACCTATCTTGAATTCGTTATCCCAACTCGTGGTTTGATCGGCTATCGTAATGAATTCATGATGGATACACGCGGCCAGGGAATCATGAACTCGTTATTTCTTGGATACCGACCGCATGCTGGTGATCTTATATCAGGCAGCCATGGTTCGTTGATTTCTTTTGAATCGGGCGTGTCGAACTCCTATGGCTTAGTTGCTGCTCAGGAGCGTGGACAACTCTTTATTGGTGCTGGCGTCGCTGTGTATGAGGGTATGGTTATCGGACAAAATGCCAAGCCAGAAGATTTGATGGTCAATGTATGCAAGGAAAAGAAATTGTCCAACATGCGCTCAAAAGGAGATGGTGTATCAGAAGGACTAGATACGCCTCGTACCATGACGCTCGAAGAAGCGCTCGAATTTATTGGCGATGACGAGCTTGTAGAAGTTACTCCAAAGAGTCTGCGTGTCCGTAAATTGTTTCTCAAAGAATTTGAACGCAAGCGATCCTCGCAGAGCAATGGGGGATAAAAGAGGTAATGATGAAAGAAGGCTCCGTGCGGAGCCTTTTTGTTATATATTTTTGCTCTCGCGGATTTTATTTCGACGTGCTACATTTTTGCAGCTTCTCTATGCCGACTCGACGCGAAATCGTTCTCGATATCGAAACCCAAAATACCTTTCAGGATGTAGGTGCCTATAACCCGACATTGCTCGATATTTCGTTGGTCGGGGTTTATTTTTATGAAACAGATACGTTTGAGGCGTTTTTAGAAGACGATCTTCCGAAGCTGTGGCCACGATTGGAGCGATCAGGTCGGATTATTGGGTATAATCTTTTTGGCTTTGATTATCCCTGCATGCAGTCGTATTACACGGGTGATTTGATGAAGCTGCCCACGATCGATATCATGCTCGAATTGGAAAAACGTATCGGATTTCGAGTAAAACTTGATGACGTAGCGCATGCTACCTTGGGTGTAGGGAAGAGCGGCCACGGTCTTCAGGCGGTCGAATTTTGGAAAAAAGGCGAAATTGAGAAATTAAAAGAGTACTGTCTTCAGGATGTGCGCATTACAAGAGATGTGTATGAGCACGCACTGGACAAGCAACAAATCGCTTTTTTTGACCGTATGGGTCAGAAACAATGGGTTCCAATGCCGATTACGTTACCCATGCCTGATGCCAAGCCGTCAATCAATTTAAGCCTTGGCTTATAGCTGAGTTATCCACATCTGTCTTTAGCTATAACCACTACATATTGTGGTATAATCAAAACATGACCACAATATGTAGTGGTCGAAGGTTTCAGAAGGATCTTTCTCATCCATGATGTTTTGGAGCGGCCCTACTACAAATGAAGGAGGAAGGAAGGCCACTTCACAACAGCAATTGATCAACTCTGGGGCATCATCTCACGATGTGCGTTGGAGATATCGACTGACATGTGCGTACATCACGAATTGATGCACGATCAATTCGTAGTTTGTCAGTTTATTGAAACCTGTAAACGTACTTACTATCCATCAATTCCGTTTTTATGAATGATTCGGTCGTTTTAAGCACGCCTCAAAAGATTTTGGTGACATCTGTTCGTTGCAACGATGGGCGTATTGAGGATTTTGATTCAGCGAAACTTGAGCAGTCATTGCGTGAAGCATTTGTCTTAGCTGGTTTTGAGGTAGATCGAGAGACGGTACGCATTCAGGGCGTCCTACAAGAAACACTACAGCGTCTTCAGCAGTCCTTTGATGGAACAAGTATCCCTGATACACAGGATATTCGAGAGATTGTTGGCGCAGCGCTGATTGAGGGCGATTTGTTCGAGGTGGCAAAGAATTATTTGACGAAGAATATTAATGTCACTGTTCCGGTGGCAGCACATGCTCGAATACCAGCGACAGGGAAGCTGGCTTCAAAAAATATCATTGCACGACGCCGTCGACTACCTGATGAACGTCAGTCCATTACCCACAAATTTGAAATCGGTTCACATGAAGGTTATGTGACCGTTGGGCTATATGAAGATGGAAAACCGGGAGAGATTTTTGTGACCATGAGTAAGGAGGGGAGCACGCTGGCTGGGTTGTTGGATGCGCTCGCAACGTCTGTCTCCATTGGGCTGCAATATGGTGTTCCACTTCGTACACTCGTCCGCAAGTTCTCTCATGTTCGTTTTGAGCCATCTGGATTTACGCCCAATCCAAATATCCGCATGGCGAAGTCAGTGGTGGATTATATTTTTCGTTGGCTGGGAACAAAATTTCCGGAAGCTGAAATGGAAATCGTAGAAACGGATGCGGTTCAAAACGAAGCATCTTCGTCACCCATTGCAGTCATTGAGGCACGAAGTCAGGTGTTAGGAGCGAGTCCCATCCTTACCACCAGAAAAGTCTACAAGCCCTTTGAGTATCCCCAGTATTTCGAGTATTTTACCAAACAAAATCAAGCACATTGGATGCCGACAGAAGTGCCTATGGAGAACGACATTATTGATTATAAGAGCAAAATTACTCCTCAAGAGTCCAATTTGCTCACGAATATTCTTCGCTTCTTCACACAGGGTGATTTAGAGGTTAACAATAATTACAACGCACGCCTTATTCCGATGTTTCCCAAACCGGAAATCAAAATGATGTTGTCGGCGTTTGCGCAAATGGAAGGGATTCATGTGTGGGCGTATTCATATCTAAACGACTCGCTTGGGTTACCTGAAAAGGAGTACTCAGCCTTCATGGAGTATGAATCCATGCGTCAAAAATATGAGTATCTTCAATCGTTTGATGTCCGTTCTGTTGAGGACTTGGCCGTAAACCTGGCCGTGTTCGGAGGCTTCATGGAAGGGGTCAGCTTGTTTTCCTCATTTGCCATCTTGATGAATTTTCCTCGTCTTGGAAAAATGAAAGGTGTCGGTCAAATTGTGACGTGGAGCATTCGTGATGAGACACTGCATAGCCAGGGGGTGTGTGCCTTGTTCCGTGATTTGGTGTCTGAAAACAAACATATTTGGACACATGAGCTGCAGCAAACGCTCTATAGCGCATGTCAGGATATGGTTCGTTTGGAAGATGCATTTATTGATACCTGTTTTTCCATGGGAGAAGTTCCTGGTCTGAAGCCAGAGCAGGTTAAGCAGTACATTCGGTATATCGCTGATCGTCGGTTAAATGATCTTGGTTTGGATCAGTTATATAGTGTTTCAAATCCATTACCGTGGCTCGACACCATGGTCAACGCCAAGGAACACACCAACTTTTTTGAAAACCGTGCGACTGAATATGCAAAAGGTTCCGTTATCGAAGATTGGAGCTAATCTACAGTGGATACAAACATAAAAGAAAACATATGACTTCTGCTTCACCCTCCGCTTCAACATATCTCACGGTTATCGATGCATTATCGAACAACGATCTGCATGGCGCGCGCGATTTATTGTTAGCTGAAATCAATACCAAGACAGAAAAAAAATACAGCTGGGATTGTCCGCATTACACAGCCGATCGAAGCGTGCAGGAGAGTATTAACCTGGATGCTGTTCCACCTGCGCCGATCTCCTATTTTGGGCTTGAGAATTTGCGTGATAGATATTTTTTACGCGATGCCAAGGGCGAGGTGTGCGAGAACCCAAAAACGTTTTATGCCCGGGTGGCGACAGGGATCGCCAGAGGCGATAAAGAACATGCACAGCAGCTCTACAACATCATGATCCAGAATTGGTGGATTCCAGCTACGCCAACCCTCATGAATATTGGGACTAAAAAGGGACTGCCGATTTCCTGTTTCTTGAACACGGTTCCCGATACGCTTGAAGGGATTTTCGATATTTATCGTGAGAACGCGTTTCTCGCCAAATACGGGGGAGGAATTGGGACGGAGTGGTCACAACTGCGTGGACAGAATGCGCCTCTGCAATCAAGTGGACTGCGCTCATCAGGGGTCATTCCCTTTTTGAAAGTCATGGACTCTGAAACGATGGCTGTTTCTCGCAATAGTCATCGTCGTGGTGCTGCTGCTGCCTATTTGCGTATTGATCATCCAGACATTGAAGAGTTCTTGGAAATTCGAAAGCCAACTGGCGGAGATTCGGATCGTAAGTGTCTTAATTTGAATATCGGCGTGGTCATGACCGATGAATTCATGAAAGCCGTGGAAGAAAAACGCACGTACCAGTTGATTGATCCGCACTATAAAACCGTGACAAAAGAGATTGATGCAACGGAAATGTGGCGCCGCTTACTCATGATGCGGGCCGAAAGTGGAGAACCCTATTTTCTGTTTATCGATACAGTCAATAAGAGTATCCCGGCTCATCATCGTGAAAAAGGACTGTTTATCCGCCAGAGTAACTTGTGTACTGAAATTGTGCTGCCGACGAACGACGAACGAACAGCGGTATGTTGTCTTGGAAGCTTTAATTTGGAACGATATGACGAATGGAAGGATCAAATTCCCGAGCTGACGTACTGCACAGTAAAGGCCCTGGACAACAACCTTGAAACCTTCATTGATTTAGCTGATCCAAAAGAGTTTAAGAAGGCTATCTATTCTGTTCGTCATGAACGTTCTGTTGGTTTGGGGGTGATGGGATATCATGGATATTTAATGTCAAAAATGATTCCGTTTGAGAGTCTTCAAGCTCGTCTGATCAATAAAGAGGTTTTTAAGCGCATTCACGATGGGTCTGTTGCTGCTTCTGTCCGTCTGGGTCAGGAACGTGGCCTGCCGCTCGATGGAGGAACGCAGCGTAATAGCTACATCACGTCAGTTCAGCCTACAGCAAGTACAGCCTTTATTTGCGGAGAAGCAACACCAAGCGTTGAGCCATCAGCTGGGAATGCCTTTCTTCAGAAGACTCTCTCAGGAAGTTTTCTCGTTAAAAATCGACACCTTGAAGATGCATTAGCCGCCAAGGGTATGAATACAACGGATGTCTGGAAGAGTATTATTGCCGCCAAAGGAAGTGTGCAGCATCTCACCATTTTGACTGATGATGAAAAGAAGGTGTTCCGAACTGCCTATGAAATGAACATGCGTGAAATCGTACAGCAGGCAGCGGATCGACAGCCGTATATTGATCAGGCGCAGTCACTCAACTTGTTTTTCTCAACGCCAATTAGCGGAAAATACATGGATGAAGTCCATCGTTTGGCTTGGAAACTGGGGGTGAAGTCACTGTACTATCTTCGTTCCAGCGCCCCGATTAATGCAGATTCAATTGACATGGTCAATAAAAAAAGAGAAGTGGCGACAGAGGAGTGCGCGGTCTGCCAGTAGCAGCGGTGACCCCCTCTAACTCCCCCGTAAAGGAGCGTGGCCCCACGGGGCTTTAC
>CAYRMN010000001.1:24053-34647 GCA_964425575.1 uncultured Gammaproteobacteria bacterium
GATTCCAGCGTTTTAATAAACCCCTCCTGATAAGGAGGGGGAAGGGGAGGTCACAATAAAGCAGGGGTGATATGATATGTGTATGGCTGCTCGAACCATTGTCGCTGAAGGGGTGTTGATTCTATCTAGTCTGACCTACGCCGTTTTTTGGATATGGGCCGTTTTGCATGCAACACATACGCCACGTGCGAGCATGCTTCAGCGGTTAGTGTGGGGATTGGCGCTCATTATTAATCCGACTACCGTGATTTGGTATTGGTGTATTTGGAAGCGCACGGTATTTTGGTTGCTGTTTACGCCAGTACTTGGTCTTGTGATCTCTATGCCACTAGTCATCCATTCTCTTCTTCAGAAGGGTGATGAGACGAGGCTTACCAATCTTCTCTTTGCCTTCGGAAATACACCTTTACTGCTTGTCGTGAGTGTATTGCTGATATTCCCTTTTCTGCTGCGCTTTAATGCTTTGCTGGATGTCGGAAAAAATGCAGCCTTATCGGCCATGGATCGTAACGACTGGATTGTTACCTTTGCGTTACCTGTATTTGGATTTGGCGCGGCGATGTCCTATTGTGTGCGAGAGCGAAAGATGTGGGCCGTTGCAGGGTTGCTTTGGATGCTTGTATTTGGGTTTTCGGTTAACGCCCTCATGAGAAATATTATGTATGCTGTGCTCCCGTTTGGAGATGAAAAGCGGGAAGCCTACCTTCAGCACTAGTTCGTTGACCCTTTTGTCGCTTTTCCCCTATACTCTTTAGGTTATGCAAACGGCCCCCCTGCAACATCTGGCAATTGTCATGGACGGAAATCGACGTTGGGCAACCGCACAGAATCTCCCTTCTATTGAAGGGCATCGTGCTGGCTATGCGCGTTTAAAAGAGGTAGGACAGTGGTGCCTGGACAGAGGGATCAAGGTGTTGACGGTGTTTGCGTTTTCGACGGAAAACTGGAAACGAACGGAACAGGAGGTGGGTTTTCTCATGGATCTGCTTGAGCGCGCCCTTGTCGATGAACTAGATACATTCCACCAGAAAGGCATTCGCTTACGCATCATTGGGCGCCGTGAAGGGTTGCGTCCTTCCGTTATCCGCGCTATCGAACGCGCCGAAGAAAAGACGAAAGATAATGTTGCAGCAACGCTTGCAATTTGTGTTAATTACGGTGGTCGTCTTGAAATTGTAGATGCGTGCAAGAAGCTGATTGAGCAAGGTGTGGATCCTGCCACGCTTGACGAAGGGTCGATTCGTTCCGCTCTCTATTGGCCTGATATGCCAGATCCAGATTTGATTATTCGCACCTCTGGTGAAGAGCGATTATCCGGTTTTTTATTGTGGCAGGCGGCGTACAGCGAGTTATATTGGACAAAGAAAAATTGGCCAGATTTTGATGAACAGGAACTTGATACGGCTCTTGAGGTGTTTATGAGCCGTCAACGAAGATTTGGAAAATAGCTTCATGCAATCTTCTATTCGTCGACAGGGGAGGGGACCAACTCCGCAAACACGGCTTCGGATATTGGCGTGGCTGCTCGCGCTTCCTCTCCTCGCTGCAATCGTTCGTTTAGGATATTTGCAGCTGATTGAACGAGAGACCTATGCGGTTTTAGCCTCAGATCAGCACGATTTAGAATCGAAACTGCTTCCAACGCGCGGAAAAATCCTTGTTCGTGATCGTGTTGATGGACAGCTCTATCCATTAGCCACGAATCGTGACATGTGGTTGATCTATGCAGTACCAAGAGGAATGAAAGATCCGATTGCGGTCGCACGAGAGCTTGCGCCTATCGTTGAGATTCCCGAGGTCGATATTCTCACTAAACTTACTCGAGATCCACGTGATCCGTATGAACCACTGCGTAAAGATGCAAGTACAGCCTTGGTTCAGGCAGTGAAGGCTAAGAATATTGAGGGTATTGGTTTTGTGAAGACGAATGCTCGTCTGTATCCTGAGCAAGGGATGGGCGGACAGCTTATTGGATTTGTTGCACCCGATGAACATACGGGGTCACTCTTGGGTCAGTATGGAATTGAGGGCATATTTGAAAAGCAGTTGGCCGGAAAAGTAGGTTCGCTCGTTGCGGAAAAAGATGCTGGTGGCCGTCGTCTTGTGATTGGGGACACGCATTTTCAATCAGCGGTGAATGGGTCTGATGTCATCCTGACCATTGATCGCACGATTCAGTATCAAACATGCTTGCATGTAAAGGCAGCCGTAGAGCAGCATCAAGCTGATTCTGGTTCCATTGTGATCATGGATCCGAATTCAGGTGCCATATTAGCCATGTGCTCCTATCCTGATTTTGATCCTGCCGAGTACGGAAAGATAAAGGATCTTTCCGTACTGAATAATCCTGCCGTTTTTACGGCATATGAGCCTGGTTCTATTTTTAAAGCCTTCACCATGGCCGCAGGACTCAATGAACAAAAAATTAGTCCAAAAACGACATACATTGACAAGGGTGTTGAAGATATTGATGGTCATCAGATTCATAACTCTGATTTGAAGGCTCACGGACTTCAAACCATGATTCAGGTTCTTGATGAATCGCTCAATACGGGAACGGTGTTTGTACAGCGTCTTTTAGGGAAAGAAACATTTCGGCATTATGTTGAATCATTTGGGTTTGGAAAAAAAACAGAGATTGAATTAGCTCCAGAAGCTCGAGGGAATGTGAGTTCGTTGCAGAAAAAAGGTAGTATCTTTGCAGCCACAGCATCGTATGGACAGGGGATCACCATGACTCCTATGCAGTTGATTGCAGCGTATGGGGCCTTAGCAAATGGAGGGAAGTTGATGCGTCCATATGTGGTCGATGAGATTATCCATCCAGATGGCACAAAAGAACGTGCGAAGCCACAACTTATGAGTCAGCCCATTGATGCACGGAGTTCTCGTCTCATTACCGGAATGTTGGTTTCGGTGGTTGAAAATGGGCATGGAAAGCGAGCAGGTGTCCCTGGTTATTGGGTGGCTGGAAAGACAGGTACAGCGCAAGTATCGAGAACGGACGGATTGGGATATGAAAAAGATGCAGCAATCGGTTCATTTGTAGGGTATGCACCGGCGAGTGATCCGCGCTTCGTCATGTTGATCAAAATGGATCATCCACGAGACGTATTATGGGCAGAGTCATCGGCTGCCCCGTTATTTGGTGAAATGGCAAAATTCTTATTAGACTACCTGCGTGTGCCGCCAGAGCGTCCAATTAGTTCCCGATCGGTTCCTGTTTCATCCGCAACAACAACACCTGTTATTGTCAGCACGAGTACGAAGCAGTAGGGTATTATCAAATATGATCAAGCTATATCTTGAGCGATACTTGGCCGCCTGCGCACGTCGGGCAATTTTGCGTGAGAAGCCAAAGGTGCGAGTTGTGGTTGGTTCGGTGGGGAAAACCTCAACCAAAGAAGCGATTGGCGTCGCGCTGGGTGCTCATCTTCCGTTTTCAGATATTCGTGTGTCTCCTAAAAATTATAACAATGAACTCGGCGTCCCTTTAGCCATTTTCAATCTCGACGCGCCTAAATCTTCCATCGTCGCCTGGATTCGACTTATGCATCGAGCCACGCTTGTTGGTTTAGGGTTGCGAGGCATTGGAGCAAAGGTATTGGTATTGGAACTTGGGACAGACCATCCAGGGGATATCGAATATCTTACGAATATCGCCCCTCCAACGCTTGCGGTTGTGACGGCAATCGGTGCGGAGCATACAGAATTTTTTGGAAGTATCGATGCGGTCGCACGAGAAGAGCTGATTGTGGTTCAAAAACTACCAAAAACGGGTATTGCGATTTTAAATGCAGATGATCCTCGTGTAGTACAGGGAAGAGAACTTACATCGGCGACCGTACTGACGTTTGGAGAGCATCAGAACGCAGACGTGCGCCTTTTGTCGGCTACGATCGTGATGGATACGCAGAATCCAGATGATTCGGGTTTAGATGTTGATATCGTGGCGTTTGGGCTTCGTGCAACACTTCGATTAAAAGGAGTGTTTGGCCGATCTCAGGCATTAGCCGTTACCGCAGCGCTCGCCGTCATCGTTGCGCTTGATGTAGATTTTCATGAAGCCGTCGAACGACTTCGGGATTTTCAAGGAGCTCCAGGGCGTACACGTCTCATCGAGGGTATCAAGCATACAATGCTGTTGGATGACAGCTATAATGCCTCTCCGCTTGCTGTTCTTTCCGCATTGCGCGATCTCGCCGCATTCCCTCTTCAGCCTCCAGCGCGAAGATTCGCGGCATTAGGCGATATGCTTGAATTAGGCGCGCTTGCGCAGGAATCGCACGAAGAAATCGGACGAGCCGTAGCTGAACTTGGCATTGACGTTTTGGTGGTATGTGGTAAACTCGCGCACGTTGTGGCTCGTGCAGCGCAGCAGGCAGGGATGCCTGAAGAGCGCATTGCGATGTTCCCAACCAGTGAGGATGTTGGCTTGTATATTCAGCACGAATGCAAGATGGGAGATGCAATTCTCATCAAAGGATCGCGCGGCGTACGGATGGAAAAAGTGACAAAAGAGTTAATGGCTCATCCGGAGCTAGCAGAAACATTGCTGGTTCATACAGATGCATTTTAGAACGACATTAAGGCGCCATCGTCTATCGGCTAGGACACGTGGTTCTCATCCACGTAAGAGGGGTTCGATTCCCCTTGGCGCTACCAACGAAAAAGAACCCAATCACGGGTTCTTTTTCTGTTTCTGGTGAGCCATCCGGTATTCCATGAGTTTTCTCAGGGCGGGCTCTTGTATTACGGCGTGTGATGCTCCATATACGATAAACAGTTTTTTATATTGCTCTAGAAAGTCTTGAATCGCATCGACGATGTAACGATCACGGAATTCGCCCCAAGTAGCCGCAACTCTGTTCGTTTGACCGTAGGTTTTTCCTTCCCAGGGAACAGGATCGCACGCCTCTTGGTACAGTTGTGTCTTTGCAAGATCGAATGGAGTATTGAATACGTCTTCGTGAATAGCACGAAAATGATCTAATGAAAAATCAAAGCTCTTCCAACCGAACTGAGTGGACATTCGTTGAAGGGAGGGGGAGATGTAGGTTTCAAAACCTGGCTTCGTTTGAGTCCGTGCGTATTGTGTTATAAGTGAAGCCATTTGCTGAGAAAAAATAGCCTCGCGTGATAAACTCTGTCTCTCTAGGTATTGTATCGCTGATGCATCATCAGGCTCAGGAGATAAGACCTCAATCCTGCGCTCCAGAGCGAGCTTCGCGGTAAAAAAGTTTTCCCCACTTTTCTTAATCGCTTCCTCATCTGACATCCCGGCTACACGCCTCATGCGCTCATCTAATGTCAACGTATTTATAGATTTCATGCCTTCAACGAGAACAAGATCGGGTTTGTGAGCCTCTAACTGTTCTCGAATATGCTCGAAAGCTGGATTGTTTGGATCATTGGAATGCCCAGGACCAAAAAAGATAATTTCTTCATCACCGGCTACAAGGCGATATTCATAGGGTCGGGGATGTTTGATTTTGGCATATTCCTGATAGGTCATCAACGCATCATGGAAACGTGGTTCAATATGAGGCTGATCAAATAGTGGGATTCTTTCCATATGACGCAAGGATAGCAGAAAAGAATGAGTAGATAACAGGAGATAGCGTAGATATCCATGTTGGATTCTGATATATTGAAGTAGTTTTCCGCCTTAGAAGCGATTTTTTTTCTAAAAGAATACGCTATGCCAATTTTTTCTAAAAGATTACTAACTCCCCATACTAAAACCATGTCCAAGCCGATACTTCGGGAATGGATTGAGTTTGCTGTGTATGCTCTTTGCATTCCCATCTTGATAGCATTCACCGTTCGATGGTCTTCAACCCATTCAATAAGTGGCATGAGCCTTAGATATGGATTTTTCCCTTGGGTGTTTATTCTTTCACTTTTTAGTGTCGATCTTGTACTACGAGAGTGTCTTTCCCGATACGCTGGTCGTTCATTTCTGGTATTCATGTGGAAGCATCGCGCTATACTTGCCCTTGTGATGTTTGTGTTGTTTTCCATTGTTGGGTTTTTCTTCATCAATACAGTGGAGGAATGGTATCGATAGAAGCGTTCATATTGCCTGTATTTGTTCTTTTACTCAATATTCATTACTGTAGTGCCATATGACCACCTCTGATATATCAGCTTTTTTCTCCCGTTTGGTAAATCGCAGCGTGCTTCTTGTAACAGACCCATATGGGTTTTTTGAACAAGTGAAGGCAGAGCCGGGAATGGGGGAGGCATTTCGTGTGTTTGCTATTCTATCGGGATTTAGCGCGATCATGGCGCTATTAATGAATCGAGTACTTCTTACACCAACGACGATCGAGTATTTCTTGAAATCGACAGGTGTTTCGTTTCCATTTCAATTCCAATCCCCGAATTTTGCCGGTCAGTTTGTCCTATTAATTATCGGATACGCATTCGGACTCGGTCTTGTATTTGTCGGAGCGGCGATTTTACATGCCTGGTCAAAAATCTGGGGTGGAAATGCAAGCTTCGCAGATAGTTTTCGGTTACATGTCTACCGTAAAATCCCTGTATTTCTTGTCGGCTGGGTTCCAGTTATTGGCGGAGTCATAGGGATTTACGGCCTCATTCTTACTATCATTGGGGTTCAAAAAATACACGGCATTTCGCGCCGGCGCGCGATCATCATGTTCTTACTGCCGTATCTCTTCTTTTTTGTGCTCGCTCTTCTTGCGGTTGCGTTTGCTGGATATATCTTCATAAGAATGCAACAGATGCATTAAAGTTTTTCTCTTTACTGCTCGCTGTTTGTGGTCTATGGTTTTTATCTATGTGTGGCATCATCGGCATTTTGTCAGCAAAACATGGTGATATCATCACGAATGTGGTTACAGGGCTTATAGATCTTGAGTATCGTGGCTACGATAGCGCAGGCCTCGCGATTCTTTCTCGTGACGGTATTAAAACCTATAAACGTCTTGGCGCACCTAGTCAGTATTTTTTTGCAGATGAGATAGTTCAGGAGCTTGATGTGGCAGATCAGACAATCCCCATTGCAATTGGCCATAATCGCTGGGCAACGCACGGAAAACCATCTCTGCAAAATGCACATCCGCACGTGGATTGCAGCGGAAAACTGGCCATTGTTCATAATGGAACGATCTTAAATTACGCAATCTTAAAAGAGAGGCTCCAGTCTGTTGGTCATATTTTTTTGTCAGAAACAGACACAGAGGTTATTGCACATTTGATTGAAGAGGAGCTGAAGACGGCAAAAACTATGGAAGAAGCGCTTCGAGCCTCGGTTCGACAGCTGGAAGGGAGCTTTGGATTGGTTGTAATGGATGCATCTCAACCGACTGTATTGTATGCTGCCAAGAACGGCAGTCCGATCATGATTGGGTTGGCAACGGATGAATTCATTGTTGCGTCGAGTCCAAATGCCATCATGCGTCATACGGATGCATTTATTTCGCTTCAGGATGGTGAGTTGGCCGTGTTGCGCATTTTGGATCAAGGAGAGCTTCATTACCGTATTGCTTCTTGGAAGGACCCTCAGGATCGCGAGATTCAAAAGAAAATCAATCGCGTCGATGGAATCTCTCAAGAAGATCTATCAAAGGGGGATTATGAGACCTTTATGCTCAAAGAGATATTTGAGCAGCCTCAGGTTTTATCCATGACCATATTGGGACGCTACGATAAAAACACTGGCACGGCCGTCTTGGGCGGTTTAATTGATCAGCAGGCTACACTACAGCGCTTACGACATCTGTATACGATTGGATGCGGAACAGCTCATAATGCCGCATGTGTCGGACGAGAAATTATTGAGCAATTAACGAATATTCATGTCAGTAACGAAATCGCATCTGAATTCCGTTATCGACGTCTACATGCAGATCCTGAGCACACGGTTATGCTGGCGATTAGTCAATCGGGTGAAACCGCAGACACGATTGAGTCCGTCAAAGAAGCAAAGCGTAAAGGGTATTCTACCTTTGGGATTGTGAATGTAGTTGGGAGCGCGATTGCTGAAGAGACGAGCGCTGGTATATATACTCGCGCTGGGGCAGAGATCGGCGTTGCTTCAACCAAAGCGTTTAGTAGTCAGGTAATGGTTTTTTATCTCCTAGGCCTCTTGCTTGCTCGCATGCAACAGATGACACTTCAGGAAGGCAGAGAGTTTCTTGAACAGCTGGAGCGTATTCCGAACTGTGTAGAGCAAACATTGACCCTTCGCGCTAGCGTTGAGGCGATTGCAGCTCGCGTAAAAGAGATTCGGACCATTCATTTTCTTGGCCGTGGTATTCATCTCCCTATTGCACATGAAGCGGCGCTGAAATTTAAGGAACTGACCTACATGGAGACTGGTAGCTATCCGCTTGGAGAGCTCAAACATGGTCCAATTGCTGTGATTGATGAGCATTGCCTTTCCGTCTGTATTCTTCCTAAGGATCAGCTATTTGATATTGGCAAGAATTCGATCGAACAAATCAAAGCGAAGTGTGGAAAAATTCTTTTGATTACGGATGAATCAGCTCAGAATGAATCGATCCTTAAAAAAGTTGATGAAGTCCTATTTATCCCTCATCTTGATAACCCACTCTTTTATCCATTGGTAGAGATTGTTCCACTTCAGCTTTTCGCCTACGCCTTCGCCACCCAGTCAGGCAAGAATGTTGATAAGCCCAGAAATTTGGCAAAGTCTGTGACGGTGGAATAGGCTTTTTCGTCGTCCCGAGCAAAACGAAGTGATGTCGAGGGACCTATAAAGAAAATTTTTATTATAGGTCCTTCAACTTCGCATACGCTTCGTTCAGGACGACGGAAAGGGCTTCAATTACACCGTCTGAAAATACTGGTTGTAGATTTTTTTACCGATTTCGGTGACGATCATATATCCAACCACAACCCCCAAGATAGGGAATAGGAGCTTGAGCGAAAGAGGAGAGAAGCCAAAATACCGACCAACGGTTGAGGACTGAGCAATAGCAACACCGACCGCAAGCGATGCAAATGAGGCGATGAATAAAGGTTTGCTTGGAAGATTCTTAAGGCGTAGCCGTCCCCGTACTCGAAGTAAAAAGATGACGGCGATTTCGGTACATAGAGATTCAATAAACCAGCCGGTTCGAAAAACGACAATATCGCCATGCGTCATAAAGAGAAGAATAGCGAAGGTGGCATAGTCTGCGAGGCTCGATATGATGCCAAAAAAATACATGGAGTTGGAGATTGCGCGAATATTCCAATGATGAGGTCGTTTGAGCTGTTCATCTTCGACGTGGTCTGTTGGAATAGCGAGCATTGGGATATCGCTAATCAGGTTGAGAAAGAGAATTTGCGAAGGGAGGAGGGGAATGAAGGGTAGGAGAACTGCTGCTCCAGCGACACTTAGCATATTGCCGAAGTTTGAACTGATCGTGGCATAAAGATAGGTCATGGTTCGGGCAAAGGTTTTACGCCCTTCGATAATCCCATCATTCACAACCTCCAAGCCGCGTTGGAGCAAAATCACATCAGCTGCTTCTCGCGCGACGTCTGTCGCTTCTTCAAAAGAAATACCAACATCTGCCTGTCGTAGCGCTGGAGCGTCGTTAATCCCATCGCCCATAAAACCAACGGTCAGGGAGTTTTTCTTTAACGCTTGAATGATGCGAAATTTATGCTCCGGTGTAATACGGGCGAAAATATTCACCCGCATGACCTGATGTGCGAGTTCATCATCACTCAGTTTCTCAACCGCATCCCCTGTGAGAATACCTTGAAGTGGAAAGTGAAGCTTTTGTGCCACATAGGTTGTCACGCGCTCGTTATCGCCGGTCAAAATCACAAGACGAACACCGAGTTTGACCATGCGCTCAATTGAAATTGCAGCGGTCGCTTTTGGAGCATCACTCGCGACGATAAAGCCAATAAATTCGAGATTTCGTTCATCTTGAGTGTTATATGCTTTTTTTATGGCAGTGGGAGAAACCGCAACCGCTAACAGTCGCGCTCCTTGATCGTGATAGTGATCAGCCAGCGTCAGGAAACGCGTTCGCTCCTCGTCGGAAAGAGGCGCACTTTGTTTATCCGGCAGGCGAAAAGAAGTACAGACTGCGAGAACTTCATTGACGGCTCCTTTACAAATAAGTGTTCGTTCTTGCTTTGATTCAACCACGCACGACATCCGTCGTCTGGCGAAGTCAAAAGCGATGGTATCGACGCAAGCAGCGTTCGGAAGCGCGAAGGGGAGATGCTCATGGGCCCCAATCTCAGCAATAGCAGCATCGATTGGATTACGAGATCTGTCGTTCGTCGTTGAGATACAATGGAGCGCATACGATAACGGCAGTATAGAAGATTGGCCTGTAGAATCGATTCCCTCTCGAATACGTAGCGTCCCCACCGTAAGCGTGCCTGTTTTATCCGTACACATCACATCAACATTCCCCAAGTCTTCAATGGCAATGAGACGTTTTACCAGAACGTGCTTTTTACTCATGACCAGTGCGCCATTTGAAAGATTGATGGTAACAATCAGCGGTAGGAGCTCGGGCGAAATGCCAATGGCAAGTGCCAAGCTGAAAATCAGGGTATCAATCCAGCCATTCTTTTGGAACAAAAGGACACA
>CAYRMN010000001.1:34657-39459 GCA_964425575.1 uncultured Gammaproteobacteria bacterium
AAGCGTGATCTTTAAGAGAAAGTTCCCAAAGGCACGAACTCCCTTTTGAAATTCTGTTTCTTCCTGCTCGCTCGTGAGCGATGAAGCGATCCGTCCCATTTCGGTGTGAGCACCGGTGGCGATTACAATTCCCGTACATGCTCCTTCAATGACTGGAGTACCGGAGAAGATAATATTTGAGCGTTCTTGTACTAATGCGTTTTGATTAGTCACGATAGCGGTGGATTTTGGCACGGGCAGTGACTCTCCAGTCAGATTGGATTCATCAACCTCCAGATCGTTGGTTTCAAGAAGACGGAGATCGGCCGGAGTAATATTTCCAGCTTCAAGAAAAACGATATCTCCCATCACGAGCTGCTCGGCTTCGAGGTCTTGCCTTTTCCCATCTCGAAGAACAAGACAGCGCTGACTCAGACGACGCTGGAGCTGTTCGATCACTCGTTCGCTGCGATTTTCCTGAATAAATGCCAGGAGTGCTCCAAGCAGGGTAACGGCGATAATAATAATCGTCGATGTTATTTCACCTAAAAAACCCGAGACAATGCTCGCTCCAACAAGAATACCTACTAATGGGCTCGTAAATTGACGTACGAGAATGTTCCACGGTGAACGGGCGTGTTGAGTTTGCAAACTATTTTTTCCAGTCCGTTGAAGAAGGCGTTCAGCCTGTGCTGAGGTTAATCCATTGGTCGCGCTTTGTAGTTTTTGTAAGATTTCCTCACTTGAAAGCGTCCACCAGGCATCGGGCGAAGGGGATCGGGTATGTTCTGAGGACATAGAATCAAACAATGAGCGGAAGTTTTTCTTGAGTGGTGTCGCGATGGAGCAATGTATCTTCAATCCGATACGCACCATGCGTTGGTGCCTCGAGGTATCCGTTCCAAGCCATGCGTGCTAAGCCTCCGCTGTTGATCCAATCAAATAACCATTCATGCACATACCGTGGATCTCCTTGGGCAATTCCACCGCCAACAGATTCTAACCATGTGCGGTTAAATTGCTCTTGAGAACCGATGGGGGGAGCCATGATGATTGGAATTCCAAGTCCGGTATAAAATGATAGCTCACTTGGTTTTGTCCAAAGGATATCTGTTGTTCGAAGAAGTTGTGTAAATTCTTTGAAATACTCTTCACGATGGGGCCAATACTCAATTTTGAGAAACGGGTTTCGAGATAAGCCTAATCGATGAGCGTATTTTTGAAATTGTTGAGCGATGGACTGGTTGATACCCGCAACAATTCTGAGTGTGATGTTCTGAGCCTGTATTGCCTCTTTTAGACTTTTCATAATATCGAGAGCGAGTTCGTGCTGCGCTCCCGCCCCACCAACCGCAAATGTGAGTGTGAGCGGATGTGTTGTCTGAGAAGATTCAATGGTATTTCCCAAGCGCATCTCAAGCGTTTTGAGGTAATGAGTAATGAAAATACGCTTTGGATCAAGATTGTGTAGACGCGTTTTCAGATCGCGGATAATTGTCGCATCATGCTGACCCATTAATTCTTTTGGAAGCGGAAAACCAGTGAAGAAAATATTTTCTTTGCGAACTCCGTATAATTGCAGCCTCTCAGCGACACGACCATTTGGAGCAAAATAGCGAATACGGCTTTTTTTCGGGTCACGGGCAACCCATGCTCGACTAATATCTGCGTCGCAAATAACGCAATAAATATCTTCTGGATAGTTATAGATCTCAGCGGCAAACGCAGGGAGAAAAAAAGTGCATACCAGTGGAAACGGTTTCTTTGCCAAGGTTTGAATCAGGTGTTTGCCGAGTCCAAGCGTTTCGATGGAATAATAGGTCTGTTTGAGTTGTAGGCTCGGTGCGGATAGGTCTCGGCGAGGATAAAAAGGCGCAATACGTTGAAAGCGATCTAGAAATTGAAACACCAGTGGGCCGATAAAAGGAAGCTGTTGAAAACGCGAAACTTGCTCGTAGATGTGGCGACTCTTTTCCCATAATCTCGTATCACGCTCAGGAATACCATCGTACGCATTGGCATGAATAATGCCTCCTTTGGCGAGGTGCTTGATCCCATAGGCTGCGCGTTCATGTCCGTACCCCATGTTCACGGCTACGACATAGGCGGTCGGAAAAGAGCGAGGCATACTTATTGGGATACAGTATCGGTCACTTCCGTCGTTGTCTCAGGTATTGATCCTTGCGTTGGGGCGGGTGAGAGCGTCAGATGGCCACTCAAATAGATCGCTACACCGACATATACGAGAATAAAGAGACCAACCACCCACAGAAATGACATGTCAAAATCAATGATGGCGGGCAACAGAAAAAAAATAATGGTTGCAATCGCAAGGATAATGAGAGAGATAATGACTGGCCAAAGAGACATAGGGTCTAAATCGATGTCACTATACGTGAAAAAATTCATGTGGGCAAGCCGACTAGCTAAAATCTCACTCGTCACGTAGGCTGTGGTCGTATGGGAACTGTTTCCCGCAAATATCACGTTCAGATTTTGGATGCTTTGCGTACGCGATCTGCACCAGAGCTGATTGATGGTCAAAAAATAAGCGTGCATGAAGCGGTACGAAAAATGTCGTTTGTTTATGAGCGATTGCGTAATGTCGTGGATTATAAGGATGAACATCTAATTCGCAAGGCGGCGATCTCTCGTATTCTTAAACGCCAGCTCCTGCTGGAATCAGACGCGCAGATCGTTGCGGATCATCTTGTCAGAGAATTGATTGCTGCACGATACCTACCGAACGGAGTGCTTCCGAATACGTTGATTGCTGAGGTCGCAATACGGGTCAAAAAATATCAATTGATTATCGCTGAACAATCCGGATCTGAGCAGCATCTAGCCTGGTTGCGAGGGGTCGTGTCGGTCGAAATCGAAGAGTTGCTTATTGATGCGACGGAAGAGAAAGCGTTAGTCACGTTTTTATACGAGCGTATGGCCGATCGGGTGCATATCCGCAATTCCGCTCTCGATGAAACAGAGCGTCGATTATTGGTGTATGTTGCGTGTTATCGATCTCTGGTGAAAGCAGACGATGAGATGCTGAGTTTTAAGTTGCTGCGTGCGTATTTACCGGAGTGGTTGCGTCCTCAAGACTGGATAAACACACCTCGCCCAATTGCCGAACGCTTGGTGGCAATCGAACAGCGTATTCATTCGCGTTTGCAGCATCCACTATCGCAGCGTTTCGTTCGAGCAGTGAAACCGTTTGCCGCCTCTTTAAGTCTACTTCGTGATGTTCTCAAAGAACACAAAAATGATACAGAGGCTATTCTTGAAAAGCCGGAGATGTTGCTGGATGAAATTGGGCAGCGCGCAGAAGAACGGTACCAACAGGCGAAGAAGAAGCTCCGACGAGGGACAATGCGTGCAATCTTCTATCTTCTTTTCACAAAAATGCTAATTGCGCTGCTGCTCGAAGTTCCGCTTGAGCTAGCTTGGTATAAAGAGTTCCGTATTATTCCGCTATTGGTGAACCTTTTGTTTCCGGCTGTTCTCATGTTTCTTGTCGGTCTTCTTATTTCCGTGCCTGGACAAGAGAACACGGAGCGTTTACAAAAAGGAGTGGAGGAACTTCTATCCGATGGACCTATTCCTATGAAAGATATGCGAGCACCTGAGGTTCAACGCGGTGCTCGCCGTATCGTGTTTCCGCTCATTTATGCAGGAACGTTTTTGCTCACCTTCGGATTGGTCCTCTCGACGCTGCAAACGTTGGGATTTACCTGGATTTCATCATTGATCTTTTTATTTTTTCTATGCGTGGTCAGTTTTTTTGCCTTCCGTCTCCGATCCACCGCCCGGGAACTGGTTGTGATTGAGTCAAAACAGGGAATCTCCTCTTCCATCGTTGATTTTTTTTCCTTGCCAATCTTACGAGCTGGACGTTGGCTCTCACGAAGCATTAGCCGTATTAACATTTTTCTGTTTGTATTCGACCTATTATTCGAGGCCCCTTTTAAAGTTTTTTTAGGAATTCTGGAAGATTGGTTTGCCTTCTTGAAGGAAAAGAAAGAAGAGCTACAATAATATTTTTTCTATGAATTTTTCTGTCTCAAATAGATCCTCCACATCACAAGCGAGAAGGGGAGTGCTGCGCACACCGCACGGAGAACTGCAGACACCGTTCTTCATGCCGATTGCGACCAAGGGCGCAGTAAAAACGCTGTCATCATTTGATTGTGAACGTCTTGGGACGCCTATTCTTTTATCGAATACCTATCATCTCTATCTTCGACCTGGACTTGAGATTTTGCAATCCTTCAAAGGACTTCACGGTTTTATGGATTGGAAAGGGGCGCTATTAACAGATTCCGGAGGATATCAGGTTTTTTCTTTAGCCAAGATGCGAAAATTGACGGAAGAAGGCGCTGAATTTGCCTCTCATATTGATGGATCACGTCACCTGCTTACCCCGGAGCTATCCATGAATATTCAACAGGTGATTGGAAGCGATATCGTGATGGTTCTTGATGAATGTACACCAGCTGGAGCGGATGTATCCTATCTGAGCGATTCGTTAGCACGCACCACAAGATGGGCAGCTCGTTCAAAGATAGCTTTTGAACATGGAAGGTGTTCATCGAATAATCCAGGCGCGCAATTATTTGGAATCGTTCAAGGCGGAGTCAATGCTGAGCTTCGTCGAGCGCACGCTCTTGAATTAATGCAGATTGGTTTTGATGGCTATGCAATTGGTGGGTTGTCGGTTGGCGAGCCCTTTGTGCAAGCCTGTGAAACAGTTTCGGTTTTACATGAGGTGCTACCTCAGACTGCGCCCCGTTATTTTATGGGCGGGGCTCAACCCCATGAAATCGTTG
>CAYRMN010000001.1:39482-73266 GCA_964425575.1 uncultured Gammaproteobacteria bacterium
CCTACGTTCAGCGAGGTATTGATATGCTCGATTGTGTTCTACCAACCCGGAACGCGCGCCATGGATCATTGTATAGATTTCTTCACGACGATCTGACTCGTCCTGATTTTTATGAAACCGTTCACATTACGAATGAGCGCTGGAAAAACGATGTTTCACCTCTGGCTGAAGTGAGCACGGGGGATCCCGTTGCTGAAGAATTGTCACGATACTCATTTTCCTATCTTCGTCATTTATTTGCGGTTCAGGAGCCATTAGCCCATCGACTTGCCACCCTCATGAATGTCCGTTTTTATCTTGAGCTGATGAAGCGCATTCGTGTTGCTATAGATGAAGGACGCCTATGAACACTCTGTCCGATTGTCTTGAGGGTTTGAATGACGCACAGCGAGCTGCTGTGGTGCATGAACAGGGCCCGCTTCTTATTGTTGCAGGAGCTGGAACAGGAAAAACAACTGTTTTGGCTCGACGCTATGTATGGCTCCTCACGCACCAAGGGAGAACTTCTGAAAATATTCTGACACTAACCTTTACTGATAAGGCATCTCAGGAAATGGAGGATCGCGTTTTGCAACTCCTTCCAAACGGAACGTATGATTTTTGGATCTCAACCTTTCATGGATTCTGTCAGCGCATTCTTGAAGAATATGCGTTGGAAATTGGATTGCCTAATCGATTTCGCGTAATCAATGAAACAGATGCTTGGTTATTGCTCAAACGCCGTATTGATGAGCTGCCGCTTGATCATTACCGGCCTCTTGGAAATCCGATGAAGTTTCTTGCAGGCCTTTTAACCCATTTTTCACGAGCAAAAGATGAAGGTGTTTCCGTCGAGCGGTATCTAGAATTCACTCGTCACGCACAACTGGACGGGGATACTGAATTCGTGGAAGGTGAGCGAAAACGATTGCAGGAACTCGCGGATTGCTATGCGGCCTACCGACGAATTCTTCGTGAAGAAGGCTGTCTGGATTTTGGCGATCTGATTGTTGAAACGCTACGTCTCCTTCGAGAACGACCCGCTATTCTACGGACGCTTCGTACGCGCTTCTCATCAATCATGATTGATGAATTCCAAGATACCAACTGGGCTCAATACGAGCTAGTAAAGTTGCTCGCGGGAGAAGAAAAGAATCTAACCGTTGTCGGTGATGATGACCAAGCGATTTATAAATTTCGAGGCGCGTCACTCGCGAATATTCTTCAATTTCGGGATGATTTTCCGGACGCAAAAACTATCGCCCTGACGGATAACTATCGTTCACGGCAGGAAATCCTGGACGCAGCCTATCGGTGTATTACGAAGAACAACCCGCATCGTCTTGAAATTCAACTGCAGAATACTGGCCTCAATAAACATCTTGCTGCAATGCAGGGGATAGGAGGGGTTGTGAACGCTCATTGGTACCATGATATCGAGGAGGAGTGTGAAGCGATCGCTCAGCAGATTCAAGAGCACAAGAAGGCAGATCCTCATTTGTCCTGGAATGATTTTGCGATCTTAGTACGCTCAAATGATGGCGCTATTCCATTTATACATACTTTGGAGCGCTACGGCATACCATATCGGTTTTTTGCATTACGCGGCTTATATAGCAAGCCCATCGTTGTTGATCTTATTTCGTTGCTACGCATGTGCGATGCGTCTCATGACTCCATTCCGCTCTGGCGTGTGCTTTCGCTTGAAACCTATCATGTTCCGGCGCGTGATACTGCCGAGATTCTACAATTTGCAACGCGTCGAGGAATTCCGGTTTGGACCGCACTGAAACAGGCGAGCATGATCCCGGGGTTTGGGGAGGAGGCATTACAGCGCACACAAAAAATCGTGGCTGATATTGAAAGTCTTTCGGAAATGGCTAAGCGGGATGCGCCACTAAAAGTCCTTCAGGTTGCACTCGAAAAAACTGGCCTGCTGTCCAGTATTCTCCGTCTAAACGAAGAGGAAAAAATTGAACAGATCCATTTTCTCAATGCATTTGCTAACCGCGTAAAACGCTATGAATCTTCAAGTCACGGCCCGACGCTGCACGGCTTTTTAGAAGAACTGCAACTCGAAATTGACAGCGGGGAAGAAGGCGCGCTCGAAGTTGATCCTGAGGCTGGTCCAGAACTCGTAAAAATCATGACCATCCATGCATCAAAAGGATTGGAATTCCGTCATGTATTTGTTGTCTCACTGGTTGATCAGCGCTTCCCGACTCGAGCGAGGACTGATGCACTCCCTTTGCCTGACGGACTTGTACAGGAGCGTTTGCCTGAAGGTGACGCTCATCTTGAAGAGGAGCGTCGATTGTTCTATGTCGCCATGACACGCGCCAAGGACACGTTAACACTCACTGGTGCCGAGCAATATGGAGGTGCCAGAAAAAAGAAGCCGTCTCTTTTTTTTGAAGAGGTTGGAGTACCTCTTCAACACAGTGAAAAATCAAAAATGCGCACGCTCTCTCTGACTATCCCTGAAGTGCTTCAAGAGCATGAGCAGGCGGAGCGAGAGGCCTTTCCGTTAAAAAGACGTTTTTCCTTCACACAATTAGCTGCATTTCGAAATTGTCCATTGCAATACAAATTTGCCCATATCTACCGGATTCCCATTCTTGGATCCTTTCATAAAAGTTTTGGTCAATCCATTCACCTTACTCTGCATGATATTTTGAAACTACATGGAGATCGAGGAAATATTCAACAGGGGAGCCTGTTTGAGGTGCAGCAGAGCAGTCAGATGCAGACGACCGGTCTTCGGGTTTCTCTCGAGGAAGCACTTCGTATTTACGAAGAACGCTGGATCGACGAGTGGTATCAGAATCGAATCCAGCATGATACGTACAAGCAAGAGGGAAGACAGGGAGTTACGCGAATGTGGGAGATGTGGAACGCCACACCTCCTGTCATACGAGCACTAGAACAATCATTTGATTGGCGTATCGGGGAACATTCATTAAAAGGAGCCGTAGATCGTATCGATGAGTTACCAACTGGAGGTGTAGCCATTTTTGACTATAAAACGGGTGAGCCAAAAAGTGCAGATGAGCTTGAATCATCACAAAAAGAGCAGTTACGGATTTACCAATTGGCTATGGAGGAACGTGGGTTTTCAGTAAAGAAATTAGCGTATATCTATGTTCGAGATGGCTCTGAAGCTCAGGTGGATATTCTGCAAGGAGAAAAACGGCAAGCGTTTGTTGATGATATTGAAGCACGCATGAATGAGATTTTAGTATCACGGTATCTACCACAACCATCGCCATTCACCTGTCGAAACTGTGATTTCCGTCACATCTGCGAGTTTCGTAAACTCTAACTATTGCGTTATGTCATTTCAACCGATTCGTAAGCTCCTCGGAGGGGTGGTAGCAAATCACGGCCTATCCCAGCAAATCGTCGCAAGAAAAGTTCTGGAACTTGTACCATCTGTTCTACCCCAACTCTGGGATCCGGATCGCGCTAAATACATCTCTGTTGTCTCATTTCGAGAGGGAGTGCTCAAACTTGAATCAATCTCAGCTGTAGCACTCCAGCAACTTCATCTCGATGAAACTCGTTTTATGAACGAACTGAATAGACAGTTGGGGGAACGTATTGTGCGAAGAATCGAAGTGAGGTCACGTGGTTTTTAGAGAAAAGAAAAATATGGTATTCTGTTCATATATATGACCTTTCGGATGTATATGCTGTTTATGGGATTTGCGACAACCCTTTCGTGGTTTTCGTGGATTGTTGTGGTGTGGGGAATCGATCCTGTTCAGGCTGGATCGTTTAGCTTCGCCCTTTTTTACGTCACTCTTTTTCTTTCTCTCATTGGTTCCTTTACGCTCGCTGGGGTTGTGTATCGAATCCTCGTATTGAGGCGCTCTGATATTCTCAGCAGAGAGGTGCGCATTTCATTTCGACATTCCATTTTGTTGTCGGTTGTCGCCGTTGTTTCACTTGCTTTATCAGCGCAACCCTTTTTTCGTTGGAGTATTTTTATCCCCGTTCTGCTCATCGTAAGTGGGGTAGAATACGTTTTTCTACTTGGAGATGCATCGCATCGTACGTAGATAAAAGATCTTTCATTGTCTATTTTTTGTAGACAACAATTTTCCTCCCAATTGTTTTTTTCACTCTTGCGTATTTGTCGTCTTCATGAGTAATATGATCGAGATATGTTAGGCGCTTTCAAGGCTCGTTTTTCAAAAAATCTGGGTGTTGATTTAGGAACTGCAAATACCCTCGTTTTTTCAAGAGGAAAGGGGATTGTGGTAAATGAACCTTCATTTGTTGCCATAAATTCTAGGAACGGCCAGATCCTCGCCGTTGGTCATGAGGCAAAGGCGATGCTTGGAAAGACACCACCTCATGTTGTTGTTACACGACCACTTCAACGCGGAATTATCGCAGATTTTGAAGTCACAGAAAAAATGCTGCGTTATTTTTTTGAAAAAATTCATCGTGAGCGCTCCGCTTTTATGCAACGACCGTTGGTGGTCATTGGCGTTCCCCTTGATGTCACAGAGGTTGAACGAAAGGCTGTGGGTGACGCAGTTCTCTCTGCTGGAGCTCACGAGGTGTACTTAATAGAGGAGCCTGTCGCAGCGGCGCTTGGTATCAATCTTCCAATCTCTGAGCCAATTGGAAGCATGATTGTTGATATTGGTGGAGGTACAACCGAAATCGCCGTTATTTCATTAAATGGAGTGGTCATGGCGAAATCAATTTATATCGCAGGGGACGAAATGAATCGAAACATCATCCAATACGCGCGGGATGTGTTCAATCTTCTTCTTGGAGAGCGTGTTGCAGAAGATGTTAAAATTGCTGTTGGATCAGCCGTTCCTCTCACCGAATCGTTTGAAGTTGCGATGCGTGGCCGAGACCTTCTATCGGGCTTGCCGCGAGAAATCACGGTTAATGATGGTCAGATTCGCGAAGCACTCGCACGATCGGTAAAAGTCATTGTCGATAATATTAAATCCCTGCTTGAGATAACACCTCCGGAGCTGGTAGCGGATATTTATCGGCGAGGCATTACACTCTCAGGTGGAGGTGCGCTATTACGAGGTATTGATCGAGCAATTTCGGAGGGCACTGGACTCGTTGTTCATATTGCAGAAGAGCCCCTAGAAGCCGTAGCGCGGGGGGCTGGTATTCTGCTTGATGATGAAAAGCTTTTAAAGAACGTGTCATTACCTACAACGGATCGCATGCGATAAAGGTCTGCCCAATAAATCGGTTTCGTATATTTTTCGATGAACCCGTATGCAATACCGTACCCGAATTAGCATCACACTCGTTGTCGTGACCGTGGGTATGATGATCCTACGTGTTGCGGGTTTTTTTGGAACAATTGAGAATCTTGGACGGGATATCACATTACCCATCGCAAGAATGTTTTCAACTATGGGTTCGGGTGTGCGAGACATTTTTTTTGCGACACCTGATGCGCGGATGCTTAAAGAACGGAACAAGGATCTTGAAGCCAGAGTCTCATCATTGGCAGTTGACTATGTCCGCTTACGATCACTTGAGGAAGAGAATCGTTCTCTGCATACGCTCATAAAATTTACTGGTGATTCTGGGTACGATAATCTTGCGGCTCGAGTCATCGCACGCACGACGGATGGAGTTCAAAATAGCGTCATGATAGATCGTGGATCCCAGGACGGCATTGAAGTTGGTATGGCACTCACCGTGGGTGAAGGTATTTTTGTGGGAAAAATCACAGGTTTGCAAGAACGAACATCCATTGCGACCCTGGTGACAAATGAGCAAAGCCATGTCGCTGCATCTCGTGCGGGTCAGCATGCCCTCTTGGGTATTGTCGAGGGAACAGGAAACGGAACGACTCGTCTTACTCTCGTATCACAAACAGAAGCACTACATATTAATGATATCATTGTGACGTCCGGTACAGAAGATAAAATTCCACCAAATCTTCCCATCGGTTTTGTGAATGAGGTCAACGGAAAAGCGACAGATCCATTCAAAAGTGCGGTTTTGGAGCCACTTATGAGAGCGGATCGTTTGAACATCGTCAATATTTTACGTTCCGCCGCCTTACGACCCAGCAATACACCCCATGCGAAATAAAGGATGGATCATTGTGGTATGCAGTGCGATTTTTATCGCTTTATTTGAAGGAACCTTTTTATGTTTTCTCCCTTCTCCATGGAATGAATGGCATCCGCTCCTTGAGGGGGTTGTGTTACTCACAATTCTGGATAAACCGCGTCATGTTCTTTTGTTTGCAGGACTCGCAGGGTTTTTTCTATCAATGTACCATTTTGGTACTCCCGTTTTTTTCTCAATTCAATACCTATGGATTGCTGCGATCCTATTGATGCTCCAGGAAATCATCGTGACCAACAGATCGCTATACGCGGCGCTCAGCCTCATGTGCACCGCTAGGGTTCTTGATGCGCTTTGTACGCGCATCCCATATGTATTTAATGGTTTTTTCTCACAACAGCTTTCCGTTGTCCATTTTTCCTGGGTTTCATTATTCAAAACGTTCCTGTGGGATATTGGTACAGTTAGTGCGGTGTTCATTATCGTGGCGTTGTTCACCCGCCATTTCATGATGACCGTTTCACACACACACGACTTTTATGACAACGCCTGATCCATTTCATTGGCATGAAGAAGGGGAGTCAGGGCTTGCGATTCCATCTCGTTCAGAGGCTGTTATCGCACATGAGGTTTTGTATGAAGATCAGCTTACGCATATAAAGGATCGCCCAATGTACATGGGCGCCTCCATTCCAGCACATCGTTTCAATGGGTTTTTTCTGTGTGCTGGCGGGCTCATCCTCTTTTTGCTCGGAAGGGCATTTTGGATGCAGATTATTCAGGGTGAAACATATCGTGTACAGGCGGAGCAGAATCGATTACGACATGAGACCGTTTTACCAAAACGTGGGATCATTCGAGATCGTGTTGGAACTATTCTGGCGGATAATATCCCCTCATTCGAAGTTCGTGGAACAGAGCGATTCCTTCCTGACCAATCGAATATTCGTGAAGAATTACTAGCAAAAGTTGGACGAGTGATTGGGAGCAGCGTTGGAGACATTGAATCAGTTTTTGCGTCTTCAACAGATCCTGATGAACCCACTGTCTTAAAAAGAGATATTTCCTATGAACGAGCCGTCGCATTAAAAGTCATCGGTGTTGAAACATCAGGTATTGAGGTTGTGGTGAGTAGTAAGCGTCGCTATCCTGCATCTGCTGCGATTCAAAGCCTATCTCATTTGTTGGGATATATTTCCGGTATTACTCCCGAAGAGCTCGTCCAGCGCAAACATGAAGGATATCGGCAAATCGATACGATTGGGAAATCTGGTGTGGAATTTGAATATGAAAAAATGCTGCGAGGAACACCAGGGGAAAATATATATGAAGTTGATGCTCAACACCAAAAAACAGGAGTCGTTGGACATCGAGAGGCAACAGATGGAGCTGATGTGACCCTCAGTATCCATCTTGATCTTCAACGCGCGGCTGATGAAGCACTCCGAGCAGAGCTCATGCGCGCCAATGTTACACGTGGAGCCGCTATTGCAATGAATCCACAAACAGGAGAAATTCTCGCTGCGGTTTCTCTTCCGGCATATGACAATAATATTTTTTCTGGAACGGTATCGTCGACAGTATTTCGTGCCCTGCTTCAGAATCCTGATCACCCCCTTCTCCCTCGTCTATGGGCGGGGAGCTATCCTTCCGGATCAACAATTAAACCAGTTGTTGCCACCGCTGCATTAGCAGAAGGTATCATACAGCCCCAAACAGCTATTCTTTCGAACGGAGGCATTCGGATTGGTCCGTGGTTTTTTCCTGATTGGAAAGCAGGAGGGCATGGAGCGACCAATGTCCGAAAAGCGATCGCCTGGTCAGTGAATACGTTTTTTTATTACATTGGTGGAGGATACGGGGGGTTTGTGGGGCTTGGCGTAGAACGTTTAACAGATTGGATGCAACGCTTTGGGCTTGGGCAAAAAACAGGTCTAGACCTCCCAGGAGAAGTGGGTGGTTTCGTTCCTTCTCAGACTTGGAAGGAACGCACAAAAAACGAACACTGGTTTATTGGAGATACCTATAACCTTTCAATCGGTCAAGGTGATCTTCTCGTAACACCACTTCAAGTTGCTCGTTTTACTGCCATGATTGCAAATGGAGGATTTCCAATCGCTCCGCACATTATTCTGGGCGCAGATGAGTACACAACGACGACTCATAGTCGCATTGCCTCAGCGGACATCATTCAGACCGTTCGTCTTGGAATGCGGGATACCGTCGTGTATGGTTCCGGCCGCGCACTGTCTTCTTTACCTTTCTCTGTTGCCGGAAAAACAGGCACAGCTCAGTGGCGAAGTGATAAGGCGAATCATGCGTGGTTTACAAGTTTTGCACCCTTTGAAAACCCTCAGATCGTTGTAACGGTCTTGATTGAAGAGGGCGTTGAAGGATCTACGACCGCAATTCTAGTCGCCAAAGATATTTTACAGGCGTGGTACAAACAGAGTAGCCAACCAGCTCCTAAAAAATGATGTATATGTAGGGTCAAACGAATTGACAGCCCGGTTCTTGTTGAGTAGTCTAAGTTTGAGATGATCTGATCTGCGGATCCTATACATCCGACACATTTATGACAACAAAAATACAATACGTTACTCCAGAAAAATTGGAACTCTTAAAGAAAGAGCTGCACGAATTAAAAACGATTCGTCGCCGAGAAACGGCTCTTAAAATTGAAACAGCCAAGGCGTTGGGAGACCTGTCAGAAAATGCAGAATATCATGAAGCGAAGGACGAGATGGCCTTTATTGAAGGACGCATTATGGAGATTGGCGAGATTATGAAAAATATTTCTATTATTGAAGAGGGTGGATCTTCGACGATTGTGCGGATCGGCTCTACCATCAATATTGATGTACAGGGAAAACGAAAACAGTTTACTATTGTGGGATCGAATGAGGCGGATCCAGTAAATGGACGAATCTCCAATGAATCTCCGCTTGGCAACGCATTTCTTGGCCGCAGCGTTCACGAGCGTGTTGAAGTAAGTACTCCAGGTGGCGTACAAATATATACCATCGTTTCAATTTCCTAGAACTCAGCTACGTGATGCGTACGAATTCATCAAATAGCCGCTTGACCTGCTTTTCATTCAGAGGTACCGTGCAGAAAAGTTTTCTATGCTGAATGAAGCTGATGTCAGACGTCAAAAAGCGAAGTCCTTACAGGATGAGGGTATTCAGTCATATCCATCGTCTTCGCATCGGACCGCTACATGTGGGGATGCCTTGACGCATTTCGACACATGGCAAGAAGAACAGAAGATTATTACGTTTGCAGGCCGTCTGCTCACGATTCGCGTGCACGGAGCGCTCATCTTTGCTGATCTACAGGACAGCTCAGATAAAATCCAACTCCTCTTTAAGCAGGATGTTATTGGTGAAGCCTCTTTTGTTTCATTCCGAGACAGATTGGATCCAGCGGATTTCGTTGAAGTAACAGGAACGCTTTTTGCTACGAAGCGTGGCGAAAAAACGATGCTTGTATCTACGTGGACGATTCTATCAAAGGCACTGCGACCGTTGCCGGAAAAATGGCACGGACTGAAGGACCCGGAATTACGCTATCGGTATCGTGAGCTGGATTTGATTTCTAACCCCGAGGTGATGAATGTGTTTCGTGCTAGATCTCGTGTCATACGTGCATTTCGTCGTGCTCTTGATGAAGCGGGGTTTGAAGAAGTCGAAACACCCATTCTGCAACCGATCCCCGGAGGAACAACAGCCCGACCGTTTGTGACGCACCACAATGCGCTTGATCTTGATATGTATTTACGGATCGCACCGGAACTCTATTTGAAGCGTCTTATCGTTGGGGGATATGAAAAAGTATACGAAATAGGCAAGCAATTTCGAAATGAAGGCATTGATTGGGGGCATAACCCAGAATTTACTGAACTGGAATTTTACTGGGCATATCAGGATTATCATGGGCTCATGGACTTCACAGAAGTCCTTCTCAAAAAAATTATTCAAGAAACAGTAGGTTCGCTGTCTATTACGAACGGGGAAACGCAGATCGATTTTTCTGCTTCTTGGCCGCGAATTCGTTTTCGAGATGCGGTAAAAAATGGATCAGGAATAGATATTGAAGGACTGTCACGAGAAGATCTGATTCTTGCAATGAAAAACATTGGTGTTCAGACAGACTATTCCATGCCAAATCTTGGTGCGTTGTATGATGATTTATATAAGCATGTCGTGCGGTCGAATCAAATAACACCTGTGTTTATTATCGATTATCCAATTGAAATGGAGCCTTTAGCAAAAAAGTGTGCACGCGATCCGAGATATGTGGAGCGTTTTCAGTTACTTGCAGCAGGCCAAGAGCTTTTGAAAGCATATTCTGAATTAAATGATCCTGTTGATCAATTGGAGCGCTTTCAGAACCAGCAGGCCCTTCGAGAGCAGGGGGATGATGAGGCACAGCGCATTGATATGGCATTTATCACCTCACTGGAGCATGGGATGCCTCCCACGGCCGGTTGGGGAATGGGAATCGACCGTTTCGTCGCCTTACTTATGAATGTTCATAGTGTAAAAGAAGTTATCTTCTTTCCGACGCTACGACCAGAACAATTGTCCTAAGACAAATTTTCTTTGTATGATAAAAACAGTCATGTGTTTCGGAACATTTGATGGTCTCCATCCAGGCCATGAGGATTATTTTCGGCAAGCTCGTGAACATGGTGACCGCTTGATTGTCGTCGTCGCTCGCGATGCAACGGTTGTTGACGTTAAGGGAAATCTTCCAGCCAATAATCAAGATGATCGACTCCGAGTTATCCAGGATCATCCACTCGTTGATGAAGCTGTTTTAGGGCATGAAGATGACAAATATAAGGTAATAGAACAGTTTCAACCCGACATGCTCTGCCTTGGCTACGATCAGGAGTCATTTACAGATATGCTGGAGATTGAGCTGGCGCGTCGGGGGTTAGCTGCAGCCGTGTTTCGATGCGAAGCGTATTTCCCTGATACCTTCAAATCTTCTTTATTGCGTGGAGCTCGAATCGCGGATGAAGATTTTCAAGAGGAGCCTGCTGAAGAAGAGGGGATTCCTTTATAATGTAGAGTGAAAACATGACGTATGCTTGATCCAAAATTTATCCGCGAACATGTCGTGGATGTGAAAAACAACTGTGAGGCACGCCGTGTTTCTTTGAACGTTGATGCATGGGTCGTTTTGGATGAACAGCGCTTATCTGTGCTACGGGGGATCGAAGATCTACGAGCTGAAAAAAATACGATTGCTGAGATGATGAAGGTCGCTCCTCCAAACAAAGATGAGCTCGTTGCGCGAGGAAAAACGCTAAAAGAAGAGATCAGCCTTCGAGAGAATGAACTATCGACGATAGAGGCCGCATGGTTAGAGCTTTTGTTGCAATTTCCGAACATGACCCATCCCGCAACCCCAGCAGGATTGGATGATACAGAGAATAAAGAGATTCGCGTGATTGGCGATATTAAACAATTATCTCACCCCCTCGATCATGTTCAGTTAGCAGAACGGCATGATTTAATTGATTTTGAACGTGGAGCAAAAGTAGCTGGGTCAAAATTTTATTTCTTGAAGGGAAAAATGGCCATGCTGGAGCAGGCGACGATCCAGTGGGCTCTGAAAGAATTGATCGCAGAAGGCTATCAGCTCATGATTACGCCTGATTTGGCACGTAAAGAGGTGATGCTCGGAACAGGTTATAATCCTCGTGGCGATGAGCAGCAGATTTACACCATTCAAAACACAGATCTCTCACTAGTGGCTACGGCTGAAATTCCACTTGGAGGATATCACATGAATGAAATCATTGATGAAGAGAAGCTTCCATTGAAGTACGTTGGTTTATCACACTGTTTTCGGATGGAGGGTGGAGCGTATGGTCGCGAATCGTATGGTCTCTATCGTGTCCACCAATTCACCAAGATTGAGTTGTTTCTATTTGCGGCTCCTTCTCAATCAGAGGCTTTACACGAAGAGCTTCGTCGAATTGAAGAGATGTTATTTACAAAGCTTGGTATTCCATTTCGCGTGGTAGATATTTGTACGGGGGATCTTGGTGGCCCCGCCTATCGAAAATATGATCTGGAAGCCTGGATGTGGGGGAAGGGCGGTGGCAAAGGCGGTTGGGGTGAAATCACGAGTGCTTCAAACTGTACAGACTATCAGGCCAGACGTTTGAATATTAAAATGCGTAAAAAAGACGGGTCTCTTGAGTTTGTTCATACATTGAATGGAACGGCGGTGGCGCTATCTCGCGCACCAATTGCCATCTTAGAAAACTATCAGCAAGAGGATGGGTCCATCAAAATTCCTGACGTTCTCATCCCATATTGCGGATTTGATCGGATTGGGTAACCAGCATGGAAATTTTATCAAAAACGTGGGTAGAAATTTCTAAAAGAAACTTGATTCATAATCTTGAGGCTTTTCGTTCACACATTCCATCGCAGGTAGGTATGATGGCGGTGGTGAAGTCTAACGCATACGGTCATGGTCTTGTAGAGGTTGCGCGTATTGCAGCACTTCAAAAAGTCACATGGTTTGGTGTTGACAATGTAGACGAAGCATTACAATTACGACGATCTGGGATAAAATCAGCGATTTTAATATTAGGATATACGCCTCACCATCGATTGCAGGACTGTGTTAAACAGAACATCTCTTTTGTCGTGTACAACCGTGAAACGGTTTTTTCGCTACGATCACTTTTTGCAAGATCACCAGCACTACAGAAAAAACAAGCGCGTATACACCTTAAAATCGAAACAGGCACGCATCGACAGGGGATACATGGTCTTGCGCTACAGCAGTTGATTAAAGAGATTCAAAAGATTCCTCAAATCTACATCGAGGGAGTCTCTACCCACTATGCGAATATCGAAGATACAGAGAATCATTCGTACGCGGAACGGCAGCTGAAGGAATTCCATCTCGCACTTCAGATTCTTCGAGCAGAGGGGATAGACCCGCCGTGGAAACACACCGCCTGCAGTGCGGCGGTGATTCTTTTTCCAGATACATATTTTAATCTTGTTCGATTAGGAGTGGCGATGTATGGATTATGGCCGTCGGAAAACGTGCGGCTATTAGCGCAGCAAAAAAAGAGACATTTGAACCTGAAACCCGTTCTTCAGTGGAAAACCATCATCGCTCAGTTAAAAAGGGTAAAAAAGGGCTCACCAATAGGATACGGCTTAACAGAGCGCGTATCCCGCGATTCCATTCTGGCTGTTCTGCCGGTAGGCTATTGGGATGGATATGATAGAGGGCTATCGAGTTGTGGAACTGTATTGATTCGAGAGCGCTTGTGTAAAGTTTTGGGTCGAGTTTTTATGAACATGTGTGTCGTTGATGTTACAGACATCCCACAACAGCTTCGTGTTGAAGATGCTGTCACCCTCTTAGGAACGCAAAAGACAGTTGGCGTGTCTGCGGAGTCCATTGCGTCAAAAATTGGTACGATTAATTACGAGGTTGTAACGCGTATCAACCCTCTTTTACCGCGCTTTGTCGTCTAAAGGAGACCATATCATATGATATCCGATGTTCGCTCCTTTCATTCTCCTCGACACAAAACGTTGGAAACAAATCGACACTTCATCATCTATCTAACAGCTGCATTCGCCATTATTGGATGGTATTGGTTCCTCTTTTTTTCCGGTTTTTGGGATATTGGAACGCTCGATATTAAAAATATTAAAACTCTGGATCGAACGGAAGTGTATGCTGAAATTCAGCATATTCTGCAGGAACAACCGTGGAGACCATGGCATCAGCAAAACATGTTCATGCTGAATAGCGACCTTCTTGCGAGCAATTTACGTGACCGTCTGTTTATTGAGGATGTACGTATTGAAAAGATATATCCAAACACACTGCAGCTTGATATCAAAGAAAAGCAACGGAGCGTTATCGTTGTTTCCCATGATCAATATGTCAATGTTGATGTCAATGGAATTGTGACAGGAGAACCAGATAAGGAATCTCTACAGCGTGCACAGGCATGTATTCAAGCGCATAGTTTCATGGATGAGGTGCACGTACCTGTCATTGTGTTGAATATGGAAGACCCCCTTGCGCCAGGCTTCCAGATCGCAAAAAGCTACCAGGTTCATCGTTGGCTTGATACGGCTCGTCGTTTAATTCTGGGTGGTGTTAAATTTCGTTTTATCAAGCTTGAAAATGCTGATGCCTCCTATGCACGTTTTGTAAGTGAAAAGGGCTATGATATTTATTTCGACCTACTACAACCGATTGATCCGCAGCTCTATACCTATCTCGAATTCATGAAAACCAAGCCAGATCAGTCAAAAATTACAGAATATCTGGATGCTAGAGTGCCAGGAAAGGTATACGTGAAATAACTCATTGTTTACATGTAAATTGGAGGAAATGTACCGATAATCTTACTTGAAATCGTTTTTCGAATCTCTTTAATATCTCCATCATCTTCGAAGCTGCTCAGTTTATAAATACTCCCATCAAAATTGGCAGGATACCCATTCAGTAGGCGAGCAAGGAGTATAAAACGACTAATAAAGTAGTCTCGATCAATTCCGGGCGTGTATTCTTTTGCCACAGTATCAACCGCTGCATGTGCAATGACCTGTCTTATGGCTGTTTTATCTTCTGAATCATTAAAGTACACGAGTATATCATGACGTTTTTCATCGGGTATCAAGCCTTGAATAAAAGGACTAATGCCTCCTCGTGTACACAGATCGCGGAAGGAGGAATCGTATTCTTTTACTTGAGGTCCTTCCATCTTTTCTGTTAAATGCTCTACAAGAGGTTCAAAGATCTTTCCATCTTCGCGTTGACGTGTTTTTTCTCTATAATTCAAAAACAGAATAAGCATCTCAAACGATCTTCCCAGCCACTCATTTCGTTTAGACGCCTCTTCAGGAAGTGCGCGATCATTTAATCGTGCAAGAGAAGCGTGTGTATGGTCTATAGCGGCTAAAAGATCGTTTCCCAGTTTTTCCCATGCAGCAGGGGAGAGAGAGGCTTCAATGCGCTTGGATAGCTGCACGATGCGTGCAGCATCTATGGAAAGCGTTACAGGAATTTCATTTTGCTGGGGTTGAGATTCTTTCATATATGTAAGGGGGACGCTAAACGGATGATATGGCTATTATAATAGCAGGCTGCTATACTATTCGTATGAAAAAAATATTGAATTGTTCCTCAACCTGCACATGCATGTGCCATGATGAGGGAGTACTGCAGCGCATTGCACTCGCGTATCTTACCAAACAGGGCGGTGAAGCGCTAAAGAAAAAAGTTTTGCGTGAAGACCAGGATCATTATAAACGTATTGGAGCCAAAGGAGCCGAAATCCGCTGGGCACGATATAGAGCCTCAAAAGCTCAGGAGAAAAAGGCCAAAAAAGGTATATCCATACCTTGAAATCAGTGTAGGCGATTTTAAAGGCTCGTATACTGACGTCTGCTATAGTAGCCAGCTACTATTCTTATGAAAAAGACAGAAGGGTAGAGCGACGTAAAACTATCTACAATAATGAAATATTGTTTCCAACTACGTCACAACTCGCTTCATAGGGAAATCTTGAAACGTTGTATACAGGCGAAAACGGACGTAGATCATCGACAATGCAAGAACCAGGCTCAAAACAAGAAAGTCTTAGTTTGGCTATTTTACCCCTTCCTAACGTCGCATAAGATATATTGTGCGACACATCTTTTTCTATTTAAAACTTGACGTTGAGTCGAGGCGCTATCACCTACGTATAGAATTTCTTCTACTAACACTGCACCGCTCGCCTGTCGTTCATTAGTTTTATTTCGAAACCTTACTTAATAACTTTAATTGAAAGCTATCCCCCCCTTTTTTTTGAACTCTTGAAAAATGTCAGAGTTTAGCGACTAGGCGCATACTCCATTCAAAATATCACCGCTTAGAAAACAAAAGGCCCATCCGTGACGACAGATGGCGAGATCGTCACGGATTGTGACGGGCCTTCTGCGCCGAATGGGCGAGTGGCGTTTGAGACGCCTAGTTCGATCAGACCTCTTTGAGCAACGAACCGGCGAGTGCATCTACGAGACCGCCGTAGGCGCCCGAGCCCGTTCCACCGCTGGGATACCTCTGGGAGCCGAGCCTCGAACGATCCGGCTTGTAGCCGAGGCCTTCGAGGAAATTCGATGCGCTAGCGGCCCATGCGCGGAGATCCTCGTCCTCCTCCCCAGGCCAGTAGACTCGTCCTTCCTGCTCCGCCGTGTGAATGTGGGCAAGGAGGCGCCCGTACACTTCCTTGGGGGGATGCTTCGTGCGCTTGCCCATGATCTGCTCTGGATCTGCCGTCAGGATGCTCTTGCCGGTGGAGAAGCAAAAGATAGAGCTGGCCAGATCCTCGTTCATGATCTCGCCTCCATCCATCCGCATGAGGACGCCAGTTCGGGACAAGATCAAGAGACGCGGTTGCGTAACGTCCATGTTTCACCAGTCTCGGAACTACGGTACCATTTGTACCGCATCACCCCTGACAAGGGTGCTTCCGAGGTATAAGCCGAAGATAACAATGTTTTATTCGTCAGCTTATATCCTGTAAGCACTTCGATGAAGATAAAGTCAATTTAGTTTAAACACAATACCATAAAATAAGTTATCTGTCAAGCATACTTTGCATTACAACAACTAAATACGCACTTTCCGCTGACTAAGGCCTAATACAGTTACTCTAAAAATTGTTTTAATTTTTAATAAAAACTCTTGCGTCGTAAAACGTATGACTACATTACTGGTGGCTGTGGCGGATACACATGAATATCAATCCACGCTTTGATACTGGCCGCAATATCTCGAATCATAAAAAAGATGATATTTCTGTATTGTTGAAGATCCGATGGTACCCCAATGGCATCCATACCTAACGAATTACATAGATAAAGAGCTCGTCCCAAATGAAATCGCTGCGTTATGAGCACTGCTTTTTTGATGTGATAGACCTGTACAGCGCGTTTGCAGGTCTCATAGGTTCTATACCCTTCTGGGTCGGCTTGTATGTCCTCTGAAGGTATTCCGTTCTGGATGAGAAACGTCTCCATGCTATCAATTTCATCTCGTTGAAACTTTCCACCGTCCCCACTCACGAGGATCGTTTTAATGCGCTTCTCGTCATACAAAGCCTTTCCAACGAGCAGTCGATCCCGTAGAGCATCTGAGGGTTGACCGCTGGGCAAGATTCCAGCTCCCAGCACAATCCCTATGGTTTGAGTTGGTACGTCCTCAGCTCTACTATATATTTTTGATAGATATCTCAATTGTACATCTGCAAGCATGCAAAACGCGACAGTAAGGATTCCCGCTCCTCCGATCAAAAAAGAATATCGTGCGTGTCGGTACATACTATTCAATTCTTACGCCTCTTCCAACAAAGACGGCTTCTCAATCAACGGCGCTTCTTCAAGCGGAAGGGACGATCCAGTGATTCTCATGACATCTTTATCAATCTTCATGAACTCCTTCGCGGATAAATTGTATTGATTTACCGTTGTCCCAAGGTTTTTTCCAAGGCTACGAAAATAATTTTCATAGGCCGCCATGTGGCGATTCAGATCAGTCACACGATCACGAATTTCCCGGGCCTGCTCCTCGATCTGCAGCGCGTGAAGACCCTGTAAAACGGTCTGAAGATAGGCCAAGAATGACGTTGGCGACACAATGATCACCCGATACTTTCCAGCTGCACGTTGAATCAAATTTTCGCCCTCTGTACCCAGTGCTCCAATTTTATTGACCAACAAGTCATAATAAATAGCTTCGTGAGGAATGAACATAAATGCAAAATCCATGGTCCCCTCCTCTGGCCGGATATACTTCGCCGTTTCCTGAATACGTTGCTTTAAATCATTCAAAAACAGTTTTTCTAGTCGCTCACGTTCAACCGGCTGCTGTTCTTGTGCAAACCGATTGTAATTTTCTAAGCTAAACTTTGAATCAATAGGAATGATCTTTTCCTTCACAAATACGACCGCGTCAACAATTTCGCCATCTCGAAACGCATACTGACGCTTGAAGCTATTTGGCGGCAATGTATTTTGTAAAATTGTTTCTAGATAATACTCACCCAATACTCCGCGTTGCTTGGGATTTTTGAGAATATCCTGCAGTTTTTCAAGCTGAACCGTTACATTTAAGACACTTTTCGTCGTCTCTTCAACACGAATAAGCTTCTCGGTAACATCTCGAATAATATTGTTTGATGAGGCAAAACTCTGACGAACGGCTTGATGCGTCTCCCCCATTCGATCGCCTAAATCCTTCTGAAGCTGTGCAATTTGATTTTGTAGTAAAGTAAACGATTGAAGCTCAGGGCGTTCACTGCTCCCAAGGCGCTGTATGAGACTTGCAATATAGACAAGCCCTCCCACAACACAGATAAGAGCAATGATAGAAAGGGTGATGATGACAGGGTTCATAGTGATACATGAAAACATATCACAGGTTCACGCATTGATCTATCTTCTGTGTCGATTGATCTTTTTCTTCCTATTCACATTCTGAAAATCATTTGCTATCTTTTGTGAGCTAATACTATTTAAAATACTAACTATCTTTCATAGTATGATGAATTGGAATGCACCGCCAACCGATGAAGAAGAAAATCCCGAAGATTTTGGCTTTTCAGTCATGAATTTTGGCCAAACAATGCCTTTGAATGACGATGATGATGAGGAAGTAGACGACAAGAAGAAAGCCAAAGATGATGACGATGATAGCCCGCTTATCAAAGAAGATGAGCTGAGTCATGATACATCATCTATCAGCCCGCTAATTGGCATCCCTTCATCGTTAAACGATCCACATGATGAAATCGTGAATGAAGACGAGATTTGGGATGAACGTAAACTCTTGGATCAACTTGAGCGTCAACAGCGCTATGAAGAACCTCCACTGGGGAGCGATCTTGGTGATGAGGAGGAATAAACAAAAGAAAAAAGTAATCTTGCGTCGTAAAATAAATATTTGGCATAGAGCTTAGATGCCTCATCTTCTTAAAGGTAATCATTTTATGTCAGATCGTGATTTAGGGTGTTGGAGTTGAATAAGAATGGATCAAAAATAGAAGAGTAAATAATTGTTGTGTGGTATTATAGGAGGCATGCGGCTTCAAGCGAGTGTATTTGTATCTGTTTACACAATAAGTCTTTTTTTATTTCCCATTGAAATATCTGCGGCACCAATTCCAGTACCCACTAGCACATCGCCCACAACGAATGCCACCGATGTCGTACCCGCGCCGCCTCCAAAAAATACAGATCCTCAAGCGACAGTCTTTTTTTCTCCCAGTTCACAAACCGTCCTTGAAGGCTCGACCTTTGATGTCTCCGTCTATCTCAATACCCATAAAACGAGCATTAATGCGCTGGAGGTTCTTATTCGCTTTCCACCATCAAAACTGCAAATTGTCAGTCCGTCAGCTGGCAAATCACTCATTCAGCTTTGGCTGAGTCCACCATCCTATTCGCAAACAGACGGAACGATCCGTTTTGTCGGTATCATCCCAAATGGGGTTGTCACTCAAAGCGGTCTACTTTCCACCATCACGTTTAAAGCACTTGCAAATGGCGAGGCGAATCTCAGCATTGCGCCATCATCAAAAATCCTTATCAATGATGGTCAAGGAACGGTTGCCTTTTCAGAATTGGGTCGTGCAACCTACACCATCACCCCTCAACCACCAGCCGGTGTGTCTGTTTTTTCAGATACCCATCGTTTTGAATCCACTTGGTATCAAAATAAAAATGCTGTTTTGAGCTGGGATAAAGAAGCAACCAGTACGGAATTTAGTTACGTGTTAGATGACAAGCCTTCCACCATTCCAGATGATGTTGTTGATAGCTCAAGTACGTCGATGAGTAGTCAAAAACTGACTGATGGATTGAATTATTTTCATATCAAAGCCAATAACCGTGGGATCTGGGGCCCTGTGACTCATTTTTTACTCCGTATAGACACTCTTCCTCCCGCCGCATTTCAGCCAGGAATCGACGTTGTTGGCGAAACAGACATCAGTCGCTACTTGATTAGCTTCTTAACCACAGATTCCCTCTCTGGAATTGATCATTATGAAGTCGCCGTGATCGATAAAACGGAATCCGCCACAATTTCACCTGTGTTTATTCAAGCAGAAAGTCCATATCAACTCTCAAACCCATCTTCACATCCATTGCGAGTTATCGTGCGTGCTGTTGATGGCGCAGGCAATACGCGTGATCAATCAGTAGATATTAATGTTGCTGCAGCCTCTACATTAAGCGCGAAGTCATTCAATTTTCTGCAAGCGAAGCTCGTTCTTATCCTGAGCGGAATTCTGATCTTTATTCTCCTCATGCTTATATTTCACTATTTATTTGGCCATCGAATCTATTCGCGTTTAAAAGAAGTCAGTCACTTAATGGAACATGAGGAAGAAATCAAAAAAATAGAACAAGAACTACATGCCGCAGAAGCTGTTCCAAGTGAACCAAAGCCTCCAAATCAAGACAACTCCCAAAATCCCCTTATTGATGGATAAAATACAAAAAACTCTCATTAAATGAGAGTTTTTTGTATGATCCCGATGAACCTCTCTGGCTGCGCCACGTGGAGTGAACGCAAAAGCTCCCGCTTTTGCGAGAGCTTTTTACATGGTCGAGACGGAGAGACCTCTCTCGAACTCACAATCAGCGTCATCACCCTGCTCGAAAGCTACATCAAGGCAAACGCGGGACTGCGTGAGGTCTTGGCGTGGTAGCCTACGGCCCCGAGCCGAGCGACGATCCCTTTCAGAGCCGCCCTACACCCTTTCAGGTGTAGACCCATAGCAACAAGTGCCGGTCGGGAGACCGTTTCTGTTGCTATGGGCTATTTATGCCATGCCACCCGATTACTCGAATGGTTTAGGCATTGTGCAGATATGGTGCCGAATTTTGAGGGAGTTGGGAAGGGTGATGCTCGACAAAAAAAGCTAAAACAAAGAAGCGCACCGTCGAGAGACAGAGGCGCGAGGCTCCGTCAGATGACGGCGCGCTTCTTCTCTCGCGCGGTGCGCGAAATGAGTTGGGCTATACTCCCTGGATCTCAACTGGCTCGCTCTGACCTTGCCAGACCCAGGTGTCTATCGCTTCCCTTCCTCCTTGATTGTCATCCATCTGTTTTTTCCCACCGTACGCATAGCGGGCGATGTAGACGAAGAAGTGGGTGTAGTTGACGACGGCTGCGGTATGGTTGGCGTTCAGCCGCTTGATCTCTCGTGCGTTCGAGATGTCGTCCTGAGTCGGAGCCGTCCCGCGACCTCGGTTGTCTTCTTCGTGGGCGTGGCCGTATGCCACCTTACAAGTGGCGTCGCTTTGAATGATGACTCGAGTCTCTTTACTCATTTTTTGAGCCTCCATAGTCTATCCGAGCCGTCTGACGCTTTGAGCGTTTTGACCAACAAAAATAGCATAAAATAGGCTTTTTGTCAACCCTCATGGCATAAAACCCGCAAGTTTGGCTAAATAGTGGCAACCCGTGTCTATGCCCAGCACACCCCGTGACCTTTTGAGCATCCTACAATCACTCTCAGGAGCCCAAGACCCCCTGACGCCACCGTCCGACTTGAAGTACGTCATTTACCTGCGAAAGAGTACGGAAAACATCGATAGGCAAACCCGCTCCATTCAAGACCAGCTCATTGAGTGCCAACAGCTCGCGGACAAGCTCGGTTTGCGGGTGGTGGACGAAATCGCCGAACGACAATCGGCTAAAGACTCGGATGCACGCATGATGTTCCGCAAGATGCTCGATGGTGCGAAGGCGGGAAAGTTTGGCGGTATCATCGCATGGCACCCTGATCGTTTGGCTCGTAACATGAAGGAAGCTGGGGAGATCATCGACCTGCTCGATCGAGGCATCATCAAGGATCTGCGTTTTGTTTCGTTCCAGTTTGAAAACTCCCCTATTGGGAAGGTGATGCTCGGAATGGCTTTTTTGTTCGCCAAGCAGTACTCCGACAACTTGTCCGTCAACGTCCGGCGAGGCAATCGGCGTAGCCTTGAAGAAGGGCGCTACGTCGGCAAACCAAAACACGGCTACCGTCTCGATTTTGATCGCCGCCTACAGCCAGACGAGCCCTATTTTTCAATGATCCAAAAAGCCTTTGAGATGCGTCTCAAAAACAAAACGCTGGATGAGATCGCGGACTATCTCAACCAAAACGGATATCAACAATGGGTCGGAGGAACGGCAAAACGAAAGCCGTATCACATGCGAAAGAAGCACGTCTCCGAGATCATCCGTGAGCCGATTTAGGCGGGCGTGTTGGTGTATGGCCGCGAACCCGTTGATCTTGGTCGGAAGTACGATTTTCAGCCCGCCGTTTCTGTTGAGAACTTTCTGACGATCAACAAGACCGCGGAGCTTAGAGGCGGCTTCAAACTTTCAAAAGCCATGCGGAAGATAGGTGGCGGTTCAAGAAAAGCTGACTTCCTACGAGGCATGGTGCTTTGCGGTGACTGTAGCAAAACGATGATCGTCGGTATCAGCACCAAAAAAGATAAACAGACCCGAGAAATCACCGAACGTCGCCTTTATTTCCGATGTGAAACGGAAGGATGTCCATTCAAGAATAAATCAGTACGTGGCAAAGTCCTCATGGACTTCGTACTTCAGTTTACGCGGGACAACCCATTCACCTCCAAGGAGTGCTATCAGCACTACGTCGAAGAAATGAAACGGGAAAATGAGAAGAAGGTGGTCGAGATCGAGAACGATTTACGTTCACAAAATCGCATCCTTTCAAACCTCGCAGACCGCCGTCGCCGCCTCAAGGAAAAGTTGCTTGAAGAAACAGACCGACAGCTAACGGATGAGTTCAAGATCGACCTCAAGGAGTGCGACGCTTCAATCAAGCAAAAACAAAAGTCTGTTGAGGCTTTGAAGGCAACTCGCGAAGGAGTACATCAATCCGTTCCTACGTATGAGACTTTTCTTGAACTGTACGGAAACCTCGCGAAAAAGCTGGCTGAAACGATAGATATGCAATGGCGCGATCAGGTCATCCGAAAGATCTTCTTGAACTTTACTGTCAAAGACAAAAAAGTGGCTTCATATAGCACAAAACCGCCTTTCAGCGGTTTTGTGGGACAAGGATCTGTCCTTGATGGTCGGGCTAGTGGGACTCGAACCCACGGCCTCATCGTCCCGAACGATGCGCGCTACCAACTGCGCTATAGCCCGTTAAAGATATTATAAAAAAATCGTGTGTGGCTGTGCGAGCGTATCAAACTCCACAAAATTGAGCAACTCGGCTACAGTGACTCACGTATGTCAATCTCAAAATTTCTCCCAACCCTCTTTCTGAGCCTATTCCTGCTCACTCAGAATATTCTCCCTGTACGAGCAGCAAATACCTCCACTGATTTCACGAGCGTAACAAGTTCAAATGACCCGACCGTTCAAAAAACAGATGGCTCCTATGAACAAGCTATCGTACGTAAAACTGAATTTACTTCCACCAACACGGACCATGGCGGTCAACAGCAAAAAACCTATACTATTGAATTTTTAACGGGTCCACTTAAAAATAAACTCCACGTACTTTCTAATGAAATTAACGCTAATCCCTATAATCTTAATCCTGATATAGGTGATCGTGTGGTTATCTTATTGCAAGTAGACCCAACTGGTGGGCCGCCACTCGCCTATCTTGAAGGCTACGACCGACGTGTTGCTTTGTTGTGGCTAGCAATTTTATTTGTTTTCACGCTTGTCCTCTTGGCGGGTTGGCAAGGCGCAAAAGTAGCCTTTTCTATCGCTATCTCCATTGCGTTAATTGTGTGGGTTCTTATCCCCTCTTTCCTCCATGGGTTAAACCCGGTTGCTGTCGCTGGGTTATTGAGTGTTGTATTAACAGGTATTTCAGGGGTGCTCTCAACGGGTTGGAATAAAAAAACCTTCGTTAACATGGTTGGAACTCTAGGCGGTGTCATCGTTGCGTATGCCATATCCTCCATCTTCAGCTCCTGGGCACACCTGGGCGGACTTTCCACTGAAGATGATCGAATCTTTTTTGAGAAAAATCCTTTACTAAACCCGACTGGATTAATGTTTGCCGGTATTATTATTGCTTCCATGGGTGTCGTAGAAGATGTTGCTGTTTCAATTACCTCTGGAGTTTGGGAGGTGCTACGCGCCAATCACCGCCTACGTGTTAAAGAGCTTTTTCGCTCAGGAATGGTTGTAGGACGGGATCATATGAGCGCACTCGCGAATACCCTTATTTTCGCATATGTAGGGGCCTCTCTCTCGACGTTGCTTCTCTATTCTCAATATGGGGGCTCATGGCTCAAATTTCTCAATTTTGACAGCGTGGTGGATGAAGTGATCCGCTCCCTCTCCGGAACGATTGGGCTTATCTTTACTGTTCCCATTACCGCCTTACTTGCTGCCGTTATCGCTTCACGAAGCCTGCAAGCAGTCGATCCAATTCGACAAGCCACGACCTGGAAATCCGACCGAGCTCAGCTCAACCAAGAATAAGGAACAGTGTAACTCTTTCGTTCCTTCGCAAACGCAGTTAGCCAATCTTTCAATACAGCTGTGGCTCGTACATCATCCTGATTATAGAAGATGACAGCTTCAAGAAGACTTCGATCGCCCGTGGTAAGATACTCTTCAAATACATCAATTGATTGGCTACCCCCTTTTACCGAGCCCGACCAAGTGTACCCAAGAAAAGAAGCAATGTATTTCAAACCGTAAAAATAGAGAGGAAAAACGACCGAGGACAGGGTTATTTCTTTTATATCAATCATGTTTGATCGAAATTTATCCAGCCAAGGAGTAGCACCGTATCTTCGCTCTAAAAGGGCGAGACGCTGACATTCATAGGGAGAAAAATGATACACCGCGTATTCTGCGGGCAATGTTTCGATCCATCCTAAAAATGCCCGCCACATCTTCTCTTCTTCATCAAGCGTAGCAGCGAGAAAAGGCAGATAACGTTCACCTTCTTCGTCACGAATCCAAAAACCATACAAATAATCTCGATCATGAGGCGGATCGCTTTCAATATCAAAAAAGAGCTCGACCGTTTTTATCGGCAGACGGACAGGTTCTCGCACAATCACCGCCTGAGACAAAAGCGCCTGGGCCTGAAACTTTAAGACCTGTAGACCATGCGCGCGCAACCCTGGAGCCTTCCCATCAAGCGCGTCTGGATCGAGTTTGGCCGCGTGCTCTATTGTAGCGACACCCAACGAGCGCAGTGAAGCTAGTTTCTTCGCATCAACATTCGCTAGTAGAGCAATATCATGACTCTTTTCCGCCAACTGCTGACACAGATGACCCCATGGTCCAGTATCAAAACAGCTTTTTCGCAATGCAAGCGGCGGACAGTGTCCCGCTCGAATGGATTCAAGCTCATGCAAAACCTCATCAAACTCAACGTCTAACTGATTCAATGTCCAAGAAAGAAGCTCCCCATCACAGGTATACACATAACCCTCCGTATTTGCTCGTCCCTGCAGACGCTCAAGTAGACGCGCATAGAATAGAGCCTGTAGTTTTTGGTATTTTTCAATAGCGTGTGTTGATTTGATATCAAGCGCGACATAATTCCAATTTCCGATATTTGATTCACCGTCTCGTCGCTCAAGCAGATCGGGTTTAGCAATCCATTCACCATCAATCAAGGTGCCCCCATAAATAAGAGGGACTCCTTGCTCCATAAGCTTCAAGGTTTCCCGTCCATCTTGCACAATATCTCTGGAATGAGGCGCGTCTGTTAAATGATTTTCTGAATGGAAGCGCTGCAGTAACTCGCGCTCATTCAATACACCATGCTCAAGTCGACCCATTTCTAGAGGTCCAAATAATCTTTTATGAGCTTGTTCATCTTGCGTCGTAAAACGATCAAAATATGGCCAGTGCGGGCATTGAAGGATTTTATAAAAATCAGTGGCTGACAAAAAATCGAGCTCGTTCTTCATGATGGTAGTTTGACCGAAAAAACAAAAAGCGACAATGTGATTGGAGCAAAAAACCTGTTATGCTGCATGTCTATGTCACTCAAGCACATAAAAGGACTGATGCTGATACCGGTCTTCGTAGGACTTGGTTCAGGTTGCCGAGTAAATACCATCACCCAAACGCCCACTACAAGCGCTCCCTCCTCATGGCAAACAATAGAAACAGGAGCAGCGCGTCGTGAATACTCGCTCTCAAGTTCAACGAATACGATTTTGATCCTTTATCGTTTTGACCCTGCATCATTTCAGTTTCATTGGGCTGCCGATTCCTCCCCCCACTCACTCGTTGATTGGATGCGTCAAAATCCAAAGGCAGCGCTTCTGAGTAATGGAGTCTATTTTCAAGAAAACTTCTCACCAGCAGGTACCCTCATCACCCAAGGTAAAAGACTTCAAAACACAGCATTCGACCTTGATAAGACAGCATATCTTATCCTCTCCCCCGCTCCTCATATCGTAGACACGGCACACGAGAAGCTAGATACAGCACTCCTTCAAGAAGCGGCACAAAGCTATCCTCTTTTCATTTCTAATGGGGAGCCTGCCATTTCGCGGGAGGGACGACAAATGGCACGAAGAACAATTGTTGGGTTCGATCAAGATCGTCAGTTCTACATCGGTGTTATTCCCTATGGTGAGGTGAGCCTCTATGAGCTCATGCGCTCTTTACTCAAAATGGATGTTCATTGGACATATGCACTGAATCTAGACGGAGGTCCTTCAACGGGCTTAGTGTCCAACTTCCCCACGCTCCACGAATCAATTCCTAGCTATACCACTATCCCGAATATTTTAGTGGTTGAAAAAAAGGGTGATCCCTCCTAATCTTTCCGCACAACCACGATGGTACAGTTTGTCATAAGAGCTGCTAGCGCTCCAACCGCCGCTAGCATGGGCGCAATCACTGCCCCTACTGCTCCGAGCGTCAGCGGAATCTCAACGACTACCTCCTCTTTCTCATTTTTAATAATAATACGACGTGCATTCCCCTCTTTGATGAGTTGCTTTACGCGTTTCAACAAATCTTCGCCCGAGACTTTAAATTCCTGACGATCGGTATTATTTGGCATATCAATACAAAGAATAAGGCATGAATAGGTTCAGCATACTCAAATGTAGGACGGAAAGAAAGGGGTTGCCTCTTCTACGCGAAGAAGACACTATACCTGTGCTATGCGTCTCCCAAAACGACAATCACAGCTACTCAGACAACAACATGAACCAACTGGGCCGCTACACATGACTGCTACAGCGTTGCAGCGCTTGAAAGATGAGATCGAGCGCCTGCAAACCCATGATCGCCCACAGGCTGTTGAAGACGTGTCGCGCTCTGTTCAGCTCGGCGATTTATCTGAAAATGCAGAATATCAAGAAGCAAAATCAAGACTCGCCCGTATTGATGGACGACTCTTTTCCCTACAGGAAAAAATTAAACGAGCACAACTTATCCAATCAAATACATCTCAAAACGGTCAAATCCAGCTTGGATCAACGGTTACTCTCAAAAACGGTACCGAGCAAAAAACCTATTACATCGTCGGACCACATGAAACGAACCCTGAGCGAGGACGTATTTCACACCTTTCTCCACTTGGCTCGGCGCTGGTGGGGCACATTATTGGCGATGTAGTCACGGTGCAGACTCCAAGCAGAGAAATAGCCTACCTTATTCTAAACGTCATTTGAGCGCATTAAGTGCTTTCAGAGTTTTTGGCCCAATCAAACCAGCCCCATCAGCAGTGCGTGAAGAAATAATCCCCTTCTCTATCTGAAAACGAATAACAAAATCGTTTGTTTTTGGTCCAAAATAGCCCGTCGCAATTGATGAAGCCGAGCTCCCAAAATATACAATAAGTCTCTTCTGAAGTTCCAGCACATCATCTGAACGCATTCCTTGATGAAGGCCTTTCGAAATGATGTTTCGGATCTTTGGAGAAGAAACCGAGCTTACGGGAACAGTTGAAGCAGCTGTGACGATCGTATTCTTTGTTGGAGGCTTTTTGAGAGCAGCAAAAAAAGCAATGCGAGCCCTATCAACTGTCTTGACGTATGATTTTTTAGCTGATTTTGAGCCCTCTTTTCCATACCCGCAGTACGGAGCTTCCATTGCTGCCCAAGCGGTTTCCAGGGTATTCCTGTAGGTTTTTATACTATTTTTGGTTGATTCTTGATTCAAATAAGGAAAAATATCTTTTTCCATTTGGGCCATCTTGCTGCTGTTCAAAGCCCTTGTCTCTGTCGTTACACAATGCGTCGCTGGCAGTGCTTCAGCTCTTATCATGCTGACACCTCCCAGCAAAAAAAGGAGAGAAAAAAACACGAAAGATGAAAAAAAATGTGTACGCATATCCTTAGTAGGCAGAATAGCAGATGCGCAGATTCAATCCAAGCTTCACTGCGTCCAAGAACGCATACCCTTGTGATTTGCTAAAGATATGCTCATACTTCTTTATCTATGCCCGAGTTAACTCTCACAGATGAAGAAATTGCTGTTAAAGTACAGAAAGGCGATGTAGATGCATTTTCACTTCTTTATACGCGCTATAAGCCAGCTATTCTTCGATATGGAAAGAAATTTCTTTTTCAATATGAAGATGTTGAAGATGCGGTTCAAGAAATTTTTATACGAACCTACGTGCATATTCAGAGCTTTGATCCCTCAAAAAAATTCTCAACCTGGCTCTATCGCATCGCACATAACACGTTTATCAATGTGATTCGAAAAAAAGGGCGCGAACCACTCACCTTTTTTGATCTTGATACCTTTTTTCAACTGTCACAAACCAAAGAACCGGCTGCGGAGCGGCACGCTCTCCAATTTGAACTTCAAGTAACCATGGAAAAACATCTTATGGAATTAGAACCGAAATATCGAGAGCCCCTTGTGTTGTATTACTTTGAAGAGAAGAGCTACAAAGAAATCGCCGATATCATGCATATTCCCGTTTCAACAGTTGGTGTGCGCATTACTCGAGCCAAAACGCTCATGAAAGGACGATGTAAAAATCTCCCACTCCTATGATTACCCCAACCCAAGACGATCAGACACTTACGCAGCTCGAAGACGACATTCGGGCAGGAAAAATCAGAATGAGGCCAAAAGTCTATTTTAGCGCAACGTATGGACTGAAAATCATCGGTATTCTTCTGACTCTCTTCGCTTGCATCTCGCTTGGAAGTTTCACCTTATTCTCCTTGCGTGCCAATGGAACCATCCTCCTACCCTCTCTGGGGTGGAGAGGGTTGCAGATCTTTTTGCATCACGTCCCCTGGCTTCTTCTTCTCCTCATTGGACTGTTTGTAGTTGCGCTAGAATGGGCCAGTCAACGCTTCGCCTTCGTCTATCGAAAACCACTACTTTACTCTTCCATCATCATTCTATCTATTGTCGGCCTGGGTAGTGTATTCGTTGAACAGAGTTCAATTCATCGTCGACTTTTTCACAACATGTCTACGCGTCATGTTCCCTTTATTTCGCCTTTTTATAAAGGCTACGGAGAAATCCATCCAACTGATTTTCACCTTGTATATCTCCTTGATGCACAAGGATCTCAATGGCAGGCAAAAAATCGGTATGAGGAACGAGTGACTATTTTTATTGGTCGTGATACTCAATTTCCTTTTGGACATGAGATACGTATCGGCGATCGACTCCTTGTTATTGGCGATAAAAACGACAACATCATACAAGCCCGAATTATCCGTAGACTCCAACCGAACGCACTTCCGGAATGAAATAAACAGCGCCGCTTTGGCGTAATAGATAGATAGGCTGAGTATTCTCTTATGTTAGGCGTATATCTAGATATGAACTCATGGATAAAAAAGAACCGAATCAAAGTACTGCTGCTGTCAGGTATTATGCTCGGAGGAGGGGCCTTTTTCTATTATAAATCGACGCATGGTGTTTCCGCGCAAAATCGTTATATTTTGGCGTCACCCACACGCGGATTATTGATTACCTCGCTCACAGGAACAGGTCAGGTTTCTAGTCAAAATCAAATTGATGTCCACTCAAAAGTGAGCGGTGCAGTAATTACTATTCCAGTCAAAGAAGCTCAAGTAGTAAAAAAAGATGACGTCATTCTTGTCATTGATTCACGAGAAGCACAAAAAACTATTCGAGATGCTCAGCAAAACGTCTCGGCCGCAAACGCCAGTCTCCAGGCAGCACGCCTCTCTCTCGCGAAGCTTCAACAACCACCTCAGACCAGTCAAGTCGTTCAGGCCGAAAATGCATTGAATCAAGCCAAACGCGATCTCATGACGCTTGAGGAGCCCCCGAATACGTTTGATGTGCAACAGGCGCAAGCGCAAATCGTCGCCGCTGAACAAAACAATAAACTCTCAAGTGATGGGAAAACACCCCAAGTCATTCGAAATGTCTATGATACGACCGTAACCACGTTGCGCTCCACCTTGCAGACGCTTCAGAGTACGCTGATTGATGCAGACAATATTCTTGGTGTAGATAATAAAACAGTCAACACAGAATACGTAAAGCTCCTGTCCGCGCAAGATAGCGGACAACTCATGGTGGCAAAACAAGAATATGGGCTCACGAAAGATGCTTTTCAAACAACCAAAACGAATATTGATGCACTCGCTCTTCAAAACGAAGATACGACCGCCATTGACATGTCAATTGCTTCAACGCAGGAGGCGTTAGGACATGCAGCTGTCATGCTTACGACTGTATCGAAGGCACTCCTGGCCTCCCTCACCTCATCCAGCTTCACACAGAGTGATCTAGATAAATTGAAATCCACGATTCAATCAGATCAAACAGCAATTACAACCAAATCGGCTTCGATATTGTCACAACTTCAGGCTATCACTCAGGCTAAAAACACCTATGCTTCCGCACAAACCTCTTTGCAGCAGGCGCAGCTTTCTCTCCAAAAACTCCAACAACCTGCCGATCAAAAGGATATCGCCTCAGCGAAAGAAAAAATCAAAGAAAAGGAACTGGCCTTGTCTGATTTAAAGACCGGACCCACAGCCACAGACATTGCTCTTCAGCAAAATACCATTGCACAACGCGCTGCCGATCTTTTCGCAGCGCGCAATAAAGCGACGGATGCAATGACGAATCTGGCTGATTACACCATCCGATCTCCATTTGACGGAATCCTAGCAAAACTGTCCGTACAAAAATCGGACAATATTTCATCTGGAACAACCGTTGCAACCCTCACAACCCATCAAAAAATCGCTGTTGTTGCCCTGAACGAAGTTGATGCAGCGAAAGTTCAGGCCGGACAAAAGGCAACGCTTACCTTTGATGCCGTTGATGGACTATCCATTGCGGGAGAGGTTCAAGAAGTTTCACCGCTTGGAACAGTTGCCCAAGGAGTGGTGAATTATGATGTAAAAATCGGTTTTGATACTCAAGATGAACGCATCAAAAGCGGCATGAGCGTTCGTGCTTCAATTATTCTCTCTACTAAACCAGATGTATTGATGGTGCCAAATGCTGCCGTAAAATCTCAAGGAAATCAAACATATATCGAGGTGCTGGATGCATCTTCAACAGCCCCATCTTCACTGGGGGGTGTTACCAGCAAAACTGCTCCGCATCAGCAAACAGTTGAAATCGGTGATGCGAATGATGCGAATACTGAAATCAAAAATGGTCTAGCAGATAATGATCTATTTGTCGTTCAAACAATCGCACCCTCTGCTACAAAAACCACTGCCGCACCCAATACCGGATTACGAATTCCCGGTTTAGGCGGAACAGGCGCTTCTGGTGGAGCGGGTTTTCGAGGCGGAACGGCTGGAGGACGACTTGGAGGCTAATATTGCGCCTATGATCGACGTGAATAACATCACTAAAACCTATAAAAGTGGAAATATTGAATTTCAAGCCTTAAAAGGCATCTCTTTTAGCATTGAAGAAGGAGAATTTGTGGCCATAATGGGACCATCTGGCTCAGGAAAATCAACCCTCATGCATATGCTTGGAGCTCTAGATGTTCCCACGACCGGAACGTACACCCTGGATGAAAAGGACGTTTCAAAAATGAGAGAACAGGAACTGGCTGATATACGTAAACATAAAATCGGCTACGTATTCCAATCCTTCAATCTTCTCCCTCGTGCAAGCGTCATGCGAAATGTCATGCTCCCACTGATGTACGCTGGAATCCCCCGCTCTGAACGTATAGAAAAGACTGTCAAAGCCCTAAAGAGCGCAGGCATGGATGAAACGCATTTCCATCATTTGTCCAATCAGCTCTCAGGCGGTCAAATGCAACGGGTGGCTATTGCACGGGCACTAGTAAATAATCCAAGACTTATTCTGGCGGATGAACCTACCGGAAATCTTGATTCCAAAACTGGAGAATTTGTGCTGGGAACATTTCAGAAACTCAACAATGAAGGACACACCATCGTCTTAATTACACACGAACTCGATGTGGCCGAACACGCTAAGCGCATTCTAATAATTCGTGATGGACTTATTCAAAAGGATGATAAAAGTTTTGCACGTCGCGCAGCAAAAATAGACAGTGTATGAATACGATTGATTTGCTAGAAGAAACCTATTTAGCTCTCTCCTCCAATAAAGCGAAATCTGCGCTCACGATTTTAGGTATTGTGATTGGCATTGCCTCCGTCATTGCCATGGTTGCAATCGGACAGGGCGCTCAATCCAGCATTCAATCCAGCATTCAATCGGCAGGAGCGAATCTTGTAACGATTACACCGGGCGCGCAACGCGGCGTTGGCGTACAGGTGAATGCGGGCCGTGGATCAGCCCAGACCCTTACTCAGGCTGATGCCGATGCCATAAAAACCTCAAGCCCCTTCATTAAAGATGTAGCGCCAGAACTCACACGGCGCTATCAAGTGGCGACCAAGGGGAAAAATACCAATACTCAAATCATCGGTACCGTACCAAGCTACTCCCCTGTCAAAAATATCCAAATTGATCAGGGTTCGTTCCTGTCTGATCAGGATATTCGAACAGTTAGCAAAATCGCTGTGCTCGGACCATCCGTACGAAATGATCTCTTCGGAGAAGGAGCGGATTCCATTGGAAAAACGATCCGTATCAATAATATTGAGTTTAAAATTGTTGGCATTACTCAAACCAAGGGCGGCACTGGCTTCTCGAATCCAGACGATGCAATTTATGTTCCCATTTCAACCGCTCAGCGTTTTTTGGCCGGTGATACATATGTCAGTACCATTAGTGTCCAAGCGATCGATCAACAGTCCATGTCAGTCGTTCAGGATCAGATCACCTCGCTCTTACTGGAGCGACATCATATTTCAAATCCACAGACAGCTGATTTTAGCATCATCAATCAGGCGGATATTGTCGCAACCGCCTCCAATGTCACGGGAACATTTACAACCCTCCTTGCCTCCATCGCGGCCATCTCCTTACTAGTAGGTGGTATTGGTATTATGAACATGATGTTAACCAATGTGACGGAACGAACGAGAGAGATAGGCCTACGCAAAGCCATAGGAGCCTATCGCGAAGAAATCAGCAGACAATTCCTTATGGAGGCTATTGCACTTACTTCCCTTGGTGGTATTCTCGGAGTCATTCTTGGCTGGCTCGTTTCGCGCGGCATGGCAACGTTTGCCGGCTATACGACTCGGGTCTCCCTCTCTTCCATCGTGATCGCTTTTGGCGTCTCGGCTAGTATCGGTATCCTCTTTGGCTACTATCCCCCTCGTCGTGCCTCCCGACTTAA
>CAYRMN010000001.1:73276-76773 GCA_964425575.1 uncultured Gammaproteobacteria bacterium
CGGAGTCTGATGGAGCCGAGGGATCCCTTCGATTGTATTCCTTACGAAGCGATTCCTCCGCTCGTCGTCGTACTCCTCGGTCGGAATGACAAACTTTAACATAACCCGCTTCATTGTTATGAAAAATACCTACATCGGTTCCGCAGTCATTGGTGCTCTTCTTATTGGTGGCGGCTCATTCTATGGTGGAATGGCCTACCAAAAGAATCAACCTGTAGCGACACCACGTGCTCCTGGAATTCAAGGGCTGGCCGGCGGAGCCGGAGGACGTGCAGCCGGTTTCCGCCCAGGTACTCAGGGAAGAGGGGTTGGCATGGGCTTTATGGCTGGAGAAGTTGTTTCTAAAGACACGAGCAGCCTTACCCTTAAACTGACCGATGGCGGCTCCAAAATCATCTTCTTTTCTACCTCTACTCAAATTGGGAAGATGGCCCAAGGATCAGCAGATGATCTCTCACAAGGCACAACCGTTACCGTTAATGGAACGACAAACTCGGATGGAAGCGTTATGGCTAACATGATTCAAATTCGCCCATCAAATGGGGGCATGGGAGCGAATCGAAATGCCGGACTAAATTCAACCAACACGCAGCAGTAAAATCGAAACACTCAGAATAAAAAAGAGTCTCGTGTAAACGAGCTCTTTTTTAAGTGTCTAAATCCTTTAACTTCTTCTTCACAACCTCCTCTGCTTCTTCCAAATCTTGTAAGAGCTTGCGATTGCGTGATTTGGCTGCATCTTTCTTGAGATTGCCGACGTGCTTCTGAAACGACATTTGCGAATCTCTCATCATGCCCAACAAGTGGCGCTCTAAGCGTCGAACACTGTAATGATGGTACATGCTACCCGTAAAAATAAGGATCAATAAGATGAGAAGAAGGATCCAAATTAACCAAGGATTGACGACCGCAGATCCCATAAACCAGAGAAGCGTGTGCTGGATCTGAATAGATACGATTGTTGAGGCTGAACTTTGAGCGCCTCGTGTATCTGTCACCGTGGCCCAAATCTGATAAACCCCGACTGGCATCTTTTCATTGGAGACATACACCCAACGTCCATCATCGTTAGTCGTAATGGATTGATGAAGTATCTCTTGCGTTCCCGTTCGTTGCTGGAATACCGTTACCGTTGCGCGAGGAAAGCTAATTCCCTTGACTACAATCCATGAGCCGATAGGTAGCTTTGGAACGTATTCGTTGATGGTCGGAGGGGCAATCGTGGAAACTTCCCAGCTTATTTTTGCTGAGAGCGTGTTTCCAGCCCGGTCATAGGCGGTGGCGATGAGCTGATGCGCTCCTGGTGTTGATACATTTGTCTCAAATGTATGTGATCCGGGATCTTGCCACACCATTTCCGCTTCTTCGTCTAATTTGACACGGTAATTATCAATCCCAGATCCAGTATCCGTGGCCTCAAATGTAGCAGAAAAACTTGGCTGTGTTGAATCTGGTCGTGGGAGTGCTTTTATTTCAAATCGATCAGGCTTTGTGGTATCGACCTGAAAACGATAGTGGGCAGTTGCCCCCCAACCTTCTGGGGTTTGAAAACGGGCATGAAAATACCAAATACCGTCGCCATCCGTTTTAACCAGGGCATCACTCGCGCGTCCCTGAGAACTTGTGGATGGCACAGAGCTTGGTGATCGGCTCACTGACCAATTCACACCGGTTACGTCGCTCGGAAGGCTCCATTGAAATGCGCCATTCCGTTCTGCGTACCATCGTGATGATTGTGGATAGGTAGAGGAATGAATAACTGGTACCTGATTCACTTTCGAAGGTGCTTCGGGTGTTGGACTCGCTGGGTGCTCAGCCGCTCCAACAAGATGATATTGAGCTGATCCAGAACCGGATAAAATACCTGTCCCCTGCCCATCATTGGCAAGAATGGAAACTCCTGAAAATCGGAGATTGGCCTGACCTTCGGCTTTTACTCGAAAGGTCATCGTCAGCACTCGCCCACCAGAACCCGTATAGCCAGGATTAAGTGCGATGCCTTCAAAATGCACCCGATGTGTACTGTTTGAAAAACTGGGGTTTTGAACCCACAGACTGATAATCGATCCGCTCTTTGAAACACCTGTCGCTTCAAGTAAATCGCCAGGAAAAACGACATCACCCGATACAGCATTTAACGCTTGATCTGCGCTTGAAACGACAACGGACACATTGACGCTGTCGCCAACATGATACGTTCCACCTGACGGAGAGAAAAAAATGGTGGCTGCAAAAACTCCGTGCGCTGAAAACAACCAGCCAAGGCCGATGCTCACTCCAAAGAGAATAGAAGAACGTAGTTTCATGAACGATGTCTGCCTTCTTTTTTTCGTCGTATCCACCAAAATACAGAACACAAGAATCCAAAACCTAGTATACCTAATAGAATGAACGAAGAGTAGCCAGATCGGCTGACCGACAGAAGCGGATACTGAGCGGCGAGATGCTCTTCACGAATGTTTCCTTGACGGTCAATTGCACGGATTTCAATGGAACTATGCAATTCCTGATCTTGTAATACATAAGGACTGTGGGCCAATGTCCAAGCCGTATGTTGATCTTTCACTCGTCGTTCTCTAATCTCGTAATGATCAACACCTGAATTTTTATCCTGCGTGGCAAAAACAACGAACCATTGGTTATCAAAGATATTTGGATCGTGGCTCACGACTGGCGTAAATGGTTCAGGTGGAACAAAATCCAGCACTTCTCCAGGTATTGTTGGCGGAACTGAACTCGTCGTTGTGGCCACAAAAGCGAATGATGGTGTAGCTAACTGCGTCTCTGTGCCAGCACCATCATTTTTAAGAACCTTGGCGTCGCTCCAGAATAAAGAAACGCTCTCTGATCGTAGTAATTTTGCACGGACAATAAACAATAACCCCTGCTCTTCTTCAAATCCACCTGGAACGATCCCAGAAAACGTGATTGTTCTTTCTGATGTCACATGAGGTGATTCAATCCAGAATGGGACGATTGATTGAGCGTCGCGAATTTCCTCAATCTGCAGACTATCCGAAGAGAAATGCAGCGTACCCTGAACAGCGTTCACAGACTCATGTTGCGCATCAAGCTCAATAGGTAGTTCAATCGTCTGTCCAACCTGAATCACGGGGGATGTCGAGGAGGATACTGATAGCTGAGCAGCGGAAGCACTTAGAGAGAAATACACACATGCGACCATGAATGTGCTCATGACTGATACGCATCGAAAAAAGGAAGGAAAGTTCATATTATCCGCTCCAGTAATAGGCCATGATACTAAAATCAATCAATGAAACGGTTTTGTCTCCATTTAAACGCTCCGCTTCAATTTGGGTAAATGCAACACTCAGAGTTCGTTTATACCAAAAACCAGCGATCGAAAAATCAACCAAGTTAACCCTTCCATCACAGTTCAGGTCAGCCTTATCACATTTGGATGGCGCTGGTTTCGTGCCGTTCGTAAGTGCAACATCAAAATTGGCGTTTGGGCTGATTTGGCTAATCTCATTTGA
>CAYRMN010000002.1:0-5901 GCA_964425575.1 uncultured Gammaproteobacteria bacterium
CCTACTTAATGAATAAAGAAAAGCAGCTTGTAAGCGTAGAGGAGGCCAAAAAGCCAACTGTAAAAGTTATCACATCCAAAAAGGAAGAAGAAAATAAAGAAGTTAAGAATATCTCTCAAGTTAAGCCATCTAAATCCAATTATGCTAAGACTAAAACCACTAGCAATAATACAAAAAAGAAACCTTCAAAGGCCTCCCCAAATTCTAAAAACTCAAAATCAAACAAAAGATAAGTTTACCCTTTGCCAGTCTGGGCCGGTTCATGCTAAAATTAAGCTTAAATAATCGATAGACTAGTAAATAGTCAACATCTTCGAGGTGGGAAGATTAATCTTAAGATGCCAAGCTTAAAAGAAATCAGAAGATCTACATCAAAAGCTAGACAGTTGATGCTCCGGGCACACCAGCAAAAGTTTGCCGTTGGAGCCTTTAATATCGATTCTCAGGATATCTTAATCTCCGTAATCAAAGCAGCAGCTGAGCTACGAGCTCCTGTGATTATTAATCTTAGTGAGGCAGAAGTTGAGGCAATTGGTCTAGAAAACGCCCGCGATTTAGTTGATAACTATAAAGAGCAATATGGAGTTGAAGCTTACTTAAACTTAGATCACGGTCCATCAGTTCGGCTTGCAAAAGAAGCCATTGATGCAGGCTTTGAATTTGTTCATATAGATATCTCTCAGCACGATCACGGAGCCTCTCTCGAAGAGATAATCAAAAAATCAAAGCAAAGAAGCAAGATCCTTCCATTGCGGATTAAAACCCATGATTAGATGCTCCTTTTTACGACGATTCCAATTTTTTAACTGCTTTTCACGATTCAGAGCTGCTTCAACGCTTTGCGTTTGTTCATAGTAGATTAATTTTTTACACCCGTATTTTTTCGTAAATCCCTCTACTATCCCCTGACTATGTTCAAAGACTCTACGACGCAGATCATTGGTCATACCCACGTAGAGCGTTCCGCTTTCACTCACCATCATGTAGACAGAATATGTGTGCATGATATTCATATTTGTCATTCCGACCGAGAAAAGCTCTGTCATTCCGACCGGAGTCTGACGTAGCCGAGAAATCCCTTCGAATATGAAATGAAACGAAGCGATTCCTCCGCTCCTCGTCAAACTCGTCGGTCGGAATGACAACAAATTAACTTCTTTTCAACACCTCCTCCAAATATGGCGCTGTTGCTCCTTTGCCTTTTTTTGCTACATCTTCTGGCGTACCTTCGGCCACAACCTGTCCACCACCATCTCCGCCTTCTGGTCCCATGTCGATAATCCAATCGGCGTTTTTGATCACATCGAGATTGTGCTCAATAACCACAACGGTATTCCCGCGTTGAACAAGACGGTGAAGTACAACGAGTAACTTGCGAATATCATCAAAATGTAAGCCCGTCGTTGGCTCATCGAGCAGATAGAACGTTCGGCCCGTATCGCGTCGAGCGAGCTCCGTCGCTAATTTGATACGTTGCGCTTCACCGCCAGAGAGCGTGGTCGCGGATTGTCCAAGCTCAATATAGCCAAGACCGACTTCTTCCATGATTTTGGTACGATCATGGATAGCTGGAATGTCTCTAAAAAACACCGTCGCCTCTTCAACGGTCATGTGTAACACATCTGAAATGTTCTTGTCTCGATAGGTTACTTCAAGCGTTTCACGATCAAAACGACGCCCTTTGCAGACATCGCAAGGGACATACACCGTCGGCAAAAAATGCATTTCAATGGCAATCTGCCCGTTTCCTTCGCAGTGTTCACAGCGCCCGCCAGGAACATTAAAAGAAAATCGACCAACTTTATAACCGCGAACTCGCGCTTCAGCCGTCATCGAAAATAAATCACGTACGTGATTCCAAATGCCCGTATAGGTCGCGGGATTAGAACGCGGTGTGCGACCGATCGCGGATTGATCGACATCAACAATTTTATCAACCCAACCAATCCCCTCAATAGACTCATGCTGGCCCGGTTTCGCCGTTGATCCATGGAGTTTCTGCGCCATCGCTCGGTACAAAATATCGATCATGAGCGTGGATTTTCCAGATCCTGATACGCCCGTCACACATACAAACCGCTTGAGAGGGATTTTTACCGTGATACTTTTAAGATTGTTCTCTTTCGCTTTTTTGATAATGATGTGTTCTTTTGCAGGTGGTCGACGCTTTGGATATGGAATGACCATATCGCCACGCAAATATGCACAGGTCAGACTATTCTTATCATTCAATACTCCTGGCATTGTCCCCTGTGCCACGATATTACCTCCGTGTTTCCCCGCGCCAGGCCCGATATCAACCAAATGATCAGCTGCCGCAATCGTATCCTCATCATGCTCGACCACAATGATCGTGTTCCCCGCATCACGGAGCTTTTCAAGTGTTTCAACTAATTTCGCATTATCGCGTTGATGCAACCCAATGGTCGGTTCATCAAGCACGTAGAGAGCTCCGACCAAGCGAGAACCGATCTGCGATGCTAAGCGGATACGCTGCGCTTCGCCACCAGACAACGAGCCGGCCATACGATTCAATGTGATGTAATGAAGACCAACATCGAGCAAAAACTGCAACCGTGCCAAAATCTCTTTCAAAATTGGTTCTGCGATCTTTCCCTCAGTCTCCGTCAATTGGACAGATGAAAAAAATGCCTGCGCCTTGTCAATTGCCATGCTCGTTGTTTCAACAATGCTCTTATCACCTATCCACACGAACAAGGATTCCGTTCGAAGACGTGCTCCCTGACATGCTTCACACACCTCTTCGGAAAACAAGAACTTCGTTCCAAGACCATTGCACGTCTGACATGCGCCGTACGGTGAGTTAAATGAGAACAAACGCGGCTCGATTTCTGGAAAAGCAAAATCATGCTCAGGGCAGGAAAAACGCGAGGACATGAGATGCTCAGAGCCGTCATCTAAGATAGCAATCACATTGTCATTCGCTCGATCCAACGCCATTTCAATGGCCTCAGAAATACGCTGACGAATCTGCTTATTCCCTTCAACGGGCCACGCCAGTGGAATGCGATCCACCACAAGCTCGATCGTGTGCTGCTGGTATTTTTTAAGATCAACCTTCTTTCGCAATGATTGCCACTGTCCATCCAAGCGGACCTCTAAAAATCCACCTTCATATAAATCCTGAAGTAACTGCATGTACTCCCCTTTTCGACCTCGGATAATAGGAGCCAAAATGACAATTTCATGGGTCGTTTCAGCGGATTTTCGCTTTTTGATCTCTGCTGGAACAGAATGAATCTCAATCGTGCGCTTTAATACCACGTCTACCATTTCTTCCACCGTCATCTTACGAATTGGTTTGCCATCGATCGGACAATGCGGATGACCAATGCGGGCATAGAGTACACGAAGATAGTCGTAGATCTCGGTAATAGTAGCCACCGTTGAACGTGGATTCGCACTGTGCGCCTTTTGATCAATAGAGATGGCCGGCGACAACCCCTCAATTTCATCTACATCCGGCTTATCCATCTGACCTAAAAATTGACGAGCGTACGCTGAAAGAGACTCAACATAACGACGCTGACCTTCAGCGAAAATCGTATCAAACGCGAGGGAAGATTTTCCAGAACCCGATAAACCCGTAAACACAATCATCTTATTTCGCGGCAATTCTAACGAAATATTTTTCAGATTGTGCTCCCGCGCACCCTTGATGATGATTTTATCTTGCATATCAATAAAACTACCCGATCGATCGCTCTACCTATGAGGCGATGGGTATTGTATCTACAAGACTAACCCACTACACTCATTTTGTCGATCGGATATTGCCCATTCTGGGCATGAATGGCAGGATACGGTCTATGCTATCTCCTCTTCGCGGCATTGTCGTCCATGGCAAGCAAGAAGCCAGAAAGCTTGGATATCCCACTGCGAATATCGAGCATTCTTCAACAGATGATCTTGAATCAGGCGTGTGGACGTGTACCGTTACGTGGAATACCGAACACAGGCCCGGCTTAGCCGTTATTGGAATGTGGCAACAATCCAATGGAAAGCCGAGTCTCGAAGTCCATCTGTTAGATTTTCAAGGCGATCTATACAACCAACAACTAAGCGTGACGCTCCATGAGAAGCTACATGAGAACATTACATTCACGACGACAGAAGCATTAATCAAACAAATTGAGCATGATGTTCATACCGCTCGCCTTACACTAGAAACGCTCTAATTTTTATATGTTTTCAGGAATTGTACAAAAAAAAGCTCCCATCGTACGCGCAGACTCAGTTCCAGGACTATTAACACTCATCATCGATCTTGGAGACTTGGCTGAAGGTCTAGAGCGAGGTTCAAGCGTATCCGTGTCAGGTGTGTGTTTAACCACCACTACCGTTGAAAAAGGGCATGTAACTTTTGAAGTCATGGGTGAAACACTAGAAAAAACGTCACTGGGTCAACTCCGTGTTGGTGATATGGTCAACATCGAGCGCTCAATCAAAATTGGAGATGAAATCGGTGGACATCGTGTCTCTGGACATGTGATTGGAACGGCAAACATCGACAACATCGAAACCTCTCCGAATAATCATATTCTGACCCTACGCTGCAATCCTGCCTGGATGGATTATATTTTGCCCAAAGGATTCATTGCCCTTGATGGCTGCAGCCTGACCGTCGTGAATATTGGTGCTGATTTTTTCACCGTTCATCTTATTCCAGAAACGCTGCGCATCACCACGTTTGGTGAGAAGAAAGTAGGAGATGCCATCAATGTAGAAATAGATCCTGAAACGCAAGCAATCGTCGAAACCGTCAAAAAATACTTAGAGCATCATGCATCAACTTAATCTATGAAATCAAATACGTTTCCCTCACTCAATGGTTCCGGCATGCGTATCGCAATTACTGCCGCGCGCTTCAACCAAGACTACACGGATGCCATGTTGGCAGACTGCGTAGAAGCGCTGACTTCGAACGGAGTTGAGCAACAGCATATCACCGTACATCGCGTTCCTGGTTCCTTTGAATTGACCGTGGCTGCTTCAACGCTTGCGGCACAAAATTGTTTCGATGCGATTATTTGTCTCGGTGTCATTATCAAGGGTGATACACGACATGATCACTATATTGCAGATGCTGTCGCCAATGGATTGACCGCAGTCGCCATTCGTTCACAGGTTCCAGTTGTCTTCGGCGTCTTGACCACAGAAGATAAATCCCAGGCCGAAACCCGCGCTCTTGGCGGTCAAAAGAAAGGCTGGGAAGCAGGGATGAGCGCCATCGAAATGGCGAATGTCTTAAAAAAAATAAAGGAGTAGGCCGTCCGACTCTTGTCTCCCCTCTCTCCTTTTGCTACCATCTGGCCACTACCATAGGGGCGTCGTTCAATGGTAGGACGGAGGTCTCCAAAACCTCTGACGTGGGTTCGATTCCCCCCGCCCCTGCCAAGAGCCGGTTTGGTGTTTAAGACCGGATTCCTATAGGACCTTCGACGGAGGTGCCTATGACCGGATTCCTAGCCAAGCCAGCTGCTAAAAACCCGTCACGATCAGTGGCGGGTTTTCAGCAGAAATTCTGCATATGGGACGAGTTTAGTACTCGTTGATGAGAATAGAGGTATGAGTAAGGTTGCATTTTTTGAGATATGATCAGCCGAATTTCGAAGTTAAAAAGTTTTGGCGTTTTTCAGGATTTTGTCTGGAAATCCGATCTTCCTGATTTTAAAAAGTTCAATCTGATTTATGGTTGGAATAGAAGTGGCAAGACAACGATCTCGCGCATTTTTGCCAGCTGCGAGAAGAAAAGCGTCTATGATAAAGACAGATTCAGACAATGCCCAGAATTAGGTGAGTTCGAAATCAAGACCGATGACAATCTCTCGGTGAGCAGTTCTGAAATCGCTACAAACATATTTCCGATTAAAGTTTTTA
>CAYRMN010000002.1:5928-15173 GCA_964425575.1 uncultured Gammaproteobacteria bacterium
TGATGATAATATTTCATTTGATTCGTCAACTTCTTGCAATCCGATTGTCTATATCAGTGAAGAAGACATAGATAGCAAGAAACGACTCGAGCAACTAAAAATCGAGAAGACTGCACTGGGACTAGCTGTTGATGAGGCGAAAAAGAGCAGGCTTTTAAAAGAAGATATAAAGAATAATTTCTTGATTGGTTTGGGACGAGAAATAGCTAATATACTTTTTGATAAATCCTATAATAGAAAAAAAGCTGAAGATAAGATAAAGGCGGTCGGAGTTGATAATTTTAAGAAGAGAATCCTTTCAGAAGAGGAGAGGAAGAAATATGAGGAGGTAAGTAAGAGCGACGAGGGAAAGGAACAGGATCTGTTTCAGAGGTTTCGATTCGATTTTTTGTTCTCAGGAGAGCTAATAAACAATTTTGAAGAGCTATATATAGCAATTGAGAAGTTACTCGGTAAGGAAATCGTCTCTGAGACACTGGAGCGCTTAAAAGATGATTCTGATTTAAACAACTGGGTAAAACAGGGTTTTGATTTGCATAAGAGGAAGGAGGAAAAGGAGAGGTGTCTTTTTTGTCAAAAAAATCTTGAGATAGATTTTCTGGGTTCGTTGTCAAGACATTTCAATAAAGATTATGAAGAGCTTCAAAAAACCATAATAAGTTTAAGTACTGAGATTGCAAAAATTAAGAAAGAGAAGATTCCTCTTGAGAATGAAGAACTTTATCCAAATTTAAGACTTAAATATAAAGAGAATGCAAAAGATGTCAATTCAATTGTTGACGATTTAAATAATTGGGTTGAAAAAGTGCTTAATATTCTTCAAAAGAAGCACGATAATCCCTTGTCTATATTGAATCTCGCAGAGAGACCGGTTACGTATAAACGTAATTACTCAAATGAGGTTACAGATGCATTGCATAGTGCTTACAACAAATTTGGCTCTCCCCTGGGGAAATTGTCGAAAGATGTCGAGGAGGACTATTTCGATTTTTGTTTCGATGAATCGATCTCTTCTGTAAATAAAATCATTGTAGAACACAATAACAAGGCAAAGAATCATCTCACTGAAGTTAAAAACGCAAGAGAGATGTTGGAATCACATGCCATTGCAGCTGCTCTTTCGCAGCAGGATTTTAAAAAGTTTGAAAGCGATTTAAAAGAGGCTGAGATGAAAGAAAAAGCGGTGCGTGAAGCTTTAAATAAAAATGATGAGGCTATATCCGAACTAGAAAAAACTACTTCAAATATTGGGAAAGCGGTTAAAGATATTAATAGATATTTAAAAGAATTTTTTGGTAGAGAGGAAATAAAGCTTGAATTAGATAATGAAGAAAATGGCTATGCCATCAAGCGAGATGGGCAGCTCGCTCAGAATCTGAGTGAGGGTGAAAAAACAGCCATCGCTTTTTCATATTTTATTGTTAAAGTTGAGGAAAAAGACTTTGAAATTAAAGAAGGAATTATTTTTATTGATGATCCAATTTCTAGTTTCGACACGAACTTTATTTATCAATGTTTTTCGTTGATAAGCTCGCGTTTTAAGGAAACAGGGCAACTTTTTATCTCAACACACAATTTTCAACTTTTTAATCTTGTAAAAGAATGGTTTGTTGCTAAAGACATTAAAAGCAGAAAAGAAAATGAGAAACTGAAGAAAGAGGGTTCTACAGAGAAACCGCAGCCATGTGAATTTTTCATGGTTGAAAATTTTATAGATTCTGGTGTTAGGAAGGCGAGACTGGTGGGACTTGATGAAACGCTGCGAAACTTTAGATCGGAGTATCACTACCTGTTTAGTTTATTGAATAAGTTTAAGGATGCAGATTTGAATTACGCAGATTTTTATACAATAGGAAATGTGGCGAGGCGCTTTTTTGATATTTTTTCCGATTTTAAAATCCCTGACTCAAGAGACCAGAGACAGAAAATGGAGGCTATCGTAAAGGAGTTAAATCAAAATAAGAAGGAAAATGAGAAAATTAGTGATTCAGAAGTGAGTAGGGCATACAAATTGGTTAATGAATTCTCCCATAATTCAGACCCGACTAGCGCCATTGAGCATAAAGATAAAAGCGAAAGTAAGGAGGCAATAAAAACCCTTTTGAACATAGTAAGAGAATCAGATCCAAAACATTACGGGATTCTGGAGAAGCAAGATGGTTATTAAAACCTTATGCTGTTTCGATTCAGAACTGATGGTTTCTCTATAAATTTTCCGATATACATAGGAGGCGACCCTGAATAGTGATCGCATTCTGAAAATGTTCTAGGATTTCGAGTTTTTCTTCACGGGTTCCATGTATGAGGACGTGTTTAGCGAATTTACGGATGCCAATCTCTTTTTGTTTTGGTCGTGTTGCCTTCTCGCCTAACACGTCTTCCGCAAAAGCTTTGTAGCGATCCAACTCTTCTTCTATACGTCGTTTGGCGCCGATCTGATCAATGTCAATTTCATCGATAATCTCGAGTGGTTGATCGAGGATATCTTTTTCTCGCATCGGTGGTTCCTTGCAATCCAAATTTCTGATCTGGGTGCATCGATAATAAACGTATCGATGGATGTCGCCGTTTCCTTTATTGCGTTTGATTTTCTCTTACGCCGTAATGCCAGATCCGCATGATCCACACTTGAACATTTTCGTGAATTGGAATTCTTTTTGTCCGTAGGTCGGCCTATCTGGCATCGTCAATTGTTTCTGCACTCGGTCACTCAGACTAAATAGTTTCGAACCGATCCCTCTATCCCCTACCAATAAAAATGCTCAGTAAATACTGGGTATTTTTTGATAGAAATTCGGAATCGAACAAATCCATTTATTCTGCTAGGATTTGTCTTGGTATGACAAACAAGAAATACCCAAATGATTCCTGGATGGATGCTCGTTTGACGACCAGAACGTCCGATGTCGCTGGTCACGGTGTTTTTGCGACCGCGCCGATAAGGAAAGGTGAGGTCATTGTCCGATGGGGAGGGATTGTATATACAACGCAACAAGTTCTTGATGGAAAAACCAATGATCAAACAGCCTGTCAGATAGACGAAGATTCGTATATCGCGAGTCCTCCGGAAACCGTACTAGCCGATTCCGATCTGATGAATCATTCCTGCGATCCAAATACCTGGATGGATGATGAGGTGACCATTTCCGCACAACGAGATATTGAACCTGGTGAAGAAGTTACTGCCGACTACGCGCTCTGGGTTGCCGATCCAGGATATGTGACGATTACAAACTGTCATTGCGGATCGTCGCTCTGTCGAAAGATCATTACAGGAGACGATTGGAAGCTACAAGAAGTTCAAGAAAGATACGCGGGTCATTTTCCTCCCTATTTAGAAAAACGGATCAAGAAGATGGTGGAGGGTGAGCATCCGCAACCCCCTCGAATACTCACCGACGCCGGATTAAGCATGTTCGTGAATACAGCAAAGCTCAGAGAGCTCCCGCTCCCTACTGTTGAAATTCCAATTGAGCGGCTAATCTGGCATTTTGACATGCCTGTTTGGGACAAGGACGGAACAGACGACTGGAACCTGACGCCATGGGAAGTTATCAGAAAACAAGAAGGCTCAGTCACCCATCAAAAAAGAGTTGAAGAGGCGGACGCGATCTATCCAATCATTGTCACAGAATACAAATCCCGTCTTGTGATCCTCGATGGGGTTCATCGACTTGTAAAAGCATATGAAAATGGTCAAAAGAACATACGAGCGAAAATCATCCCGGTGGAGTATCTTTCAATGAAAGAATTTCAAAGTTAAGCTCCGTGGCTAGTTTTCAAACCATTTTCACCCTGCATCTCTTCCCCAGCTTCAAACAGAATTCTAACATCCAATACTAGCTCATTCTAACACTTTAACCGCGATAATTCGCGGTTATGTTGTTTTATAGGAAGAAGGAATCGAGACCGCATCATATTTCGCTGCCTCGGTCTTAACTCACGAAGATAATTTTCAAAGCGAATCCTTTTTGTATGACAAGGTGTGATAATAGTGCTACTTTAGAATCAATAAACTCTATGTTTCCTTTGCAGAATTCCAGCGATTACCATGCGTTCGTGAAGATATTTTAGGCACTTATTGTAGAAATTGCTTATGGATACGCAGATTGAAAATGAGCTCGCAACTTCTAAGAATGCTCAAGAAAAACTCCGAACAGAGCGCGAAGATCGAGGAGCCGAACAGATCACGCCAACATCGCGTGAAGAGCTCCTTCAACAGACTGAAAGTGTTAGGAGACTGATAGCTGACACTGAATTACGCCAACAGCGAGAGAAGGACGCACGAGCTGAATCACAGGCGAAAGATGAGGAGGCCGTAGCACGATCATCACTCACCTTTGGAGAACTTCCATCCGTTGTAGCTAAAATGCACCAAGAAGGAGCAACTCTCGAGCATTTGATGGAACTTCGTGATGAGCGAGACGGTGGTGGGTTGCGTAAGCTGCTCAAAGCCATAGAAACCGATCTTGGATCAGGTATTTCCCATGAAGCGGCAGCTCCACATTCCCCCGAAGAGGAAGTGCTCAAAACCTCCAAAGGGTTCATGCCTGATCTGAAACAGGAAACAGCAGCAAAGCAAGAGAGACGAAGTGTAGATGGCCCCACGGAGTCAGTGGTTGATCCTACTTTTTCCAAGCATCGAACCGCTCTTAAACAGATTTTTACAAAACACGAAGCAAAGGCCATCGACGCCCTAACTCCAGAAGAAATGGGCATGGTCGCACCAAATATCGATCGGATTAAAGACGCTCATGCGCTTGGTCTGATTCCATGCTTTTTATCAATACGTTATCTTGAACCGATCCTCAAGCTCTCCCCGGAAGAATTTTCTACTCTTCAAGAGAACAGCGGTACATTTTCTCAGCAAACATTACGCGAGCTAGCGAGGAATCCTGGCACGCTTGCGGCACTCCACCCTGACGATCCCCGTTTTCCAATCGCCGAGACTCTCTTAAACATCGATGGCATCGGAGCAGTTGAAATCCTTAGAACGAAAAGCTGCTACAAGACCATACTTGATCAGCAAGATCCGCAAGCCTATATTACACAACGGTTGGATCTTCTTGAGAGATACAAGAAACTACTTCCACGCAAGCCCGGCAGCCTTTTTGCCGAATTCAAAAGATTAGATGAAGATAAAGTAGTTCAGGTCGAAAAACTGCAAGATCCGGAGATTGCCTCTGTTTTCGCAGAGACAATGATGGAATGGGGCGAATCGTCTCAGGAATTTGCCAAGAGAATTGATCTTTGGCAAAGAATACTTACACCGGAAATTCTTGACCAAATTAAGCAGCAACAAAAAAGCTCAGAAAGCTTTGGTCTTCATAAGCTAGTTGCACTGCGTGGATCATGGACGAGTGCTCTTTCAGAAATGGTATCGGTCGAAGAATTTCGTGAATATCTTTCAAATCCAGACACAGTCCGTTCATTCATTGAAGCTGGCAGAAAGGCGAAGATACTCCATACATTAGACCCGAATCGGGTACAAGAATGGGATGCACGCATTGAAGTACCTATTATTGAGGCAACTCCCGATCCAACTGGGCAACAGGTAAAAGATATTTTGGAAATGACGGGTCTGACTCGGATTCTCAAAAAGTGCGTCGAAGAGATTGAGGTTGTTGCACCGAGCGATATGGGCAATGCCGCCGGCGATTATAGCGGATTGGAGGAAAAAATTCGGTTTACAGGTCAAATAGATCCAGAAAGAAAGAAACTCTTACCGGGTACGGTTATCCATGAGACAGGTCATGCCGTTGAGAATCTGTTGGGTTCGAAAAATAATGGTCAGGCTCAATTTGATTCTTATGCAGCAGGTATCGTCTATCGTGATTTGGTAGGAACGTCCTATTACCCGGAAGCAGTTGGAAAAATTGAAGGTCGAGAAGGTTACCTATTTTTACGTGAATCCTTTGCAGAAGATTTTCGCGTTCTTTTACAGAATCCAGAACTCATACCTTCTCAACGTCGCGCGAATATGGAGAAAATATTCTCTATAGCCCTCCCGGACATCGATATTGATGAACTACGAGGAAACATTCGTCGCATGTATGGAGCGCTTTATGGAGTAAGCGTGAACGATGTTCAACGGCCAGCGGAATGTGGGGCAGTAGAAAATTTTGCGAGACGTCTAGATCGCGTAAAGTCAGAAGAAGACAGAGCTAAAAAAGCCCGTTCGCAAAAATAACCACGAAACAGAATGTAGGTTGTTTAAATTAAAAACCTACGATTTGGTTCAATGTAGCGACGCCAAATTGAATTCAAAAAAATCAAAGGCCAGCAATCAATTCACCAAATCTAACCCCATACGCAAAGGGAATTTTCTAACCAATTCTGACAATGTGCATCTGTAGTTCCGCCATGACTAACGCCCGAACGTCTTCCACAGGCCCCTACCAACACTTTAACCGCGATAATTCGCGGTTATGTTGTTATAAGAGCTGAAAGGATTGAACCGGAAAAGAAATATGCTTTTGAGAGTGACAATTTCTTTTGAGTAAGATAAACTTTTTAACTATGAAGCCTGGTTTTGACTACACTGGATTGTTCTCGACATTCGTATGCCATGATGGGAATGGCAAATTTTTAATGGCGCGACGCGGACCGAAGGCGCGTGATGAATATGGCAAGTGGGAATTCGGAGGAGGTGGTATTGATTTTGGAGAGTCACCTGAAGACACCGCGCGTCGCGAATTAGCAGAAGAATATGGCTGTACAAAAATATATGCGATACGACCGCTCGACCCTTTTAGCCTTGTACGTGAACAAGAAAGTCTCAAAACGCACTGGATCGGTTTCCCATTTTTAATTCAGGTTGATCCGGCCGACATACGGATTAATGAGGTTGGTTGTATTGATAAAATCGGATGGTTTGAAATTGACCATCTTCCTGAGCCATGTCTCAGTGGCGTAAAATTTATTGTAGAGAGTTATCGAAGATATCAACAGCAGTCTATATAAAGAAGAGCGTCCGAACGTCTTCCACGAGCCCTGCCAACAAAAATCCAGCGTGTTTGCTGGATTTTTGTTATGAGAACAAGTGAAAATAGAAACTTTGGCAACGAAGTAACTAAGGTAACCGAAATGGAGATATATTTTGTTAATCTAAGAAGCCCTCAACGCAACTAGGTGAGGTGGAGGTACTTTTCCATTACATGAGGATGATGCTAGACAATCTTGCTTATTTAGAGACATTTGCTATTGTATTTTATATGCTTCCCATCTTTTTACTTCTATTGGCTAGCTTGATTGCTGCTCTATGGGCAATAAATAAACAGCATGGAAGCAAAAAACCCTATTTCATTCTGGCTTTTTTGTACGTTTTAATGATACTCAATATTTATGAAAATACCCGAGCTGGCATCGCTGCAGATCAACAAGGATTGAGCGGTTGCAGTGTAAATCTATTAGGATGTTGGGGAGTGCCCATAATGTTTGTCTTATTCGGTCTCACGCTTGCTTATCAAATAGGGCTTATTATCATTTATTTTCAAAAAACAAGAAATCCGGCCTAAGTTATCTGGCTTCAAGCTACTCTAAAGTTTCGAACCAATTCCGTTGTACCCTAACAACAAAAATATCCGCTAAAATAGCGGGGATTTTTATATATATACGTATATTTTCTAAAAAAATCTTTTTAGAGCAAAGAAAACGATCAGCCCGTAAAAGAAAAAGCGAGCGATTGGGTAAAGCCTTTCTTTCATCGACCAGTTTTTTCCCGCAAGAACACCAAAGAAGCTCGAAATACAGAATATTGACCACGCTTCTATTGAGATTTTAGCTGGTTCGTTCCATGCCAGAAACAATTGTGGGATTCCTCCGATTGTTATAGCGATTGTTGATACAATGATGGTTGTGTATAGCGTACTAGCACGCCACGCAAAGAGACACGCAACGAGAAGTATGGCCGCGAACCATTCTAAATTTCCCCATGAAACATTTCCCTTCATCAGCAGTACGAGAGCAGTCAGAAAATTGCCAAATGCCAATGTCAGAGACAGAATGAAGTTGCCATGTTCCTTGAACGTCGCATAGGCGTTTATCCCAGCGATGAGAGTCCAGAAAATGAACGTTGCAAAACTGACGCCAGAATTCCCCTGCAACAGAGAAAAAATCAGAAAGACGAAGCCGAGTAGACCAACGATTCCAGATAAAATTTTATATGTATTATTTGTCGTGTCTTGCATATTTTGCACGGCCTAAGCATAACATGTTCGTTATAATGTAGACGCTGTCTAACGATTATGCGCGATAAATCAAACAAACTAGCTAATTACATCAGCTATCAAATTCTTAAAAGCCTATCATTAAGTACTAAGATAACCGACGTAGACGAGAATTGGTATACTGAACACATGAGACTCTTTTTTGCATTCCTTGTGGTACTGCTGCTGAGCGGTTTTTTCCTCAATCGCTCGTATGCGAAAATCTATCAGAAACTCGACGAAGCACATCTTACCAGTCCCAGTTCTGTTGAGCAGTATCTGATTGGGGAATCCACGAGCACGCTCTCACGAATAACGTATGTCGCCATTGGTGATAGTCTCACCGCAGGAGTTGGGGTGACCAGTAGTACAGATACATTCCCCTATCTGTTATCTAAAAAATGGGCGACGTCTGGAAAAAATATTGAACTACTCAACCTTGCCGTCCCAGGCGCCAGATCCCAAGATGTGATTGACTCACAGCTCCAAAAAACAATAGACACTGATCCTGATATCGTGACGGTACTCATTGGGATCAACGATATTCAAGGTTTTGTTTCGGCAGACACATTCAAACAAAATGAGGAAAAAATCATCAATGAGCTAACGAGTAGAACAGACGCGAAAATTATCCTCGTGAATATTCCGTATTTAGGGACAGATGATCTCATACCCTGGCCATATAATTGGATCTATCACATCAGAACAAGAGAATTCAACGATATCATAAAGAATATTGCTCAAAAAAAGAATCTGATTCTGGTCGATCTGTATACCGCAACCAAAGAACAATCAACCCGCCATTCAGAGTATTACTCCGTTGATCAGCTTCATCCATCTGCAAAAGGGTACAAACAGTGGAGCGACATTATATATGCCAATACCAATTTCTAACCCACTTTTTCAAACACTGTCATTCAGTGTCATTTTGGTACTCGCTCTTATCGCATCCCTTCGTACGAATAAATCCGTGGCGTTTTTCCCACCGCGCCTCACCCAAGAAATAAAAGGCCTAGCGATCCTCATGGTGATATGTGC
>CAYRMN010000002.1:15183-22399 GCA_964425575.1 uncultured Gammaproteobacteria bacterium
TGCCCAGATCGGTGACGGACTGTTTAACGGTAGTCATTTTCTATTTCCGCTATCTACGCTTGGCGGAGTAGGCGTCAACCTGTTTCTTCTGCTCTCTGGCTACGGCTTAACGATGTCCGCAATGAAGCAGAGCGACTCCATAAAGAATTTTTATAAAAAACGACTGATAAAACTGTATCTTCCGTTGTGGATTACTCTCATCCTGTTGATCGTTATAGATTTTCTCCTGTTAAAAACGACGCATCCATTCCCAGAAATAATCAATGGGTTCTTCGGATTGTTTCCCAAAGCAGACATCTCCACAAGCATAAACTCTCCCCTTTGGTATTTTACAGCTATCGTCTTTTATTATCTCCTTTTTCCAGTTTTTTTCTTCAAAAAGTATCCCGTTCTGTCATCAATCGGAATCTACCTCGCTACGAGGTTCGTTTTAAAATTACCACTGCCAATAGATCACGATGTTCTTACATTATATCGTGTTCATGATACTGCCTTCCCCATCGGCATGCTGCTCGCGGCTTTTGTTTCTAGCAAGAATAGCGCGTTCTACTCTACACTAGAAAACATAAAAAAAAACCGCTTCATCAATCCACTGTTGTTAACTGTATTACTGTACGGAATCTGGTACACAGCTATTTTCTCTGGCGTAGGCAAAGGGATTATCCAAGAGCAACTCATCGCCATGGTCACAACACTGATGATTATCTTTCTTTTTTATCTAAAAAAATTTGAGATATCATTTTTATACGTCTTCGGAATTTTTTCTTACGAAATCTATCTCATTCATTGGCCAATCATCTACCGGTACGATCTTTTGTACCCTCAATTCCCAACCGGAATAGCAACGGCCATGTATCTAGGAATACTGCTCGTCATAGCTTTCCTTTTGCAAAAAATAACGACTGCATTATTGAAAAAGCGAGAGCCTACGACTGAAGAAAAACTTGGAAATCCAGAAGCGAGTCTATTCAAAAGAAATTCCTGAAACCTCAATGGCTGAATATGATTCCTGATATACCTCAAAACGAGCGCCGTAATATGTAACCGTTCGCGCCAAAAAATCAACATCATAGTGAACAACCCCGGCGCTCCATGCGGCCATAAGAAATTCAGGGAACGTGCTTTTTCCAGATTGATCGATACGAAGTGCACCGATGAGCGCATCTTTATCGAATAGAGCGACGTCTGCTGTACCGGTGATAAGTGGCGTTCCCTGAAAAACGACCGTGCCCTCCTCCATCACATAGATACTTTGTACCGATGGCAGCGACCATGTATTCCTTTGCACTCCCGCCTGCCGAAGGCATTCCGCAAAAAACGGAAAACCCCCGACACTTGGTCGGTTTGACATGGCGTACTCCTGAGCGATGCGAAGCCTCTCTTGTGCAGTTTTCATTCATGGAATGTACCACACCGCCGTATAGCAAACCAGACAGTTTTTTACTTGCAGGTTGCTCTTACAAGGGGCTTCCTGCCAGAATAGCAATCGTCATACGGCGATTTTTGTGTTAAATTTTATGCATGATTTTTCTCCTTCTTTCGATATTCGTTCCAATCGGCATCTGGACGCTAGGACCGTGGATGATGCATCGCATCACAGGAATACGCGTTGAACGTAACGCCTTACTTTTTGTTGCATGTCTTTGCTTTTTTATTTCTTGGTATCTCCCCTCGCCGCTCATCCATGGAGTCGATACCCAATTCACGACGCATTTCGTTGGCGGAGGCGTTTTTAGCGGACTACTATGGCTATATGCGAAAAAGCAGCTGCGCTGGAATTCCTATTTGCTCCTTGAGTTCATAACTGTCTTCGCGCTTGCAAGCATGCTCGGTGTGATGAACGAGTTATTCGAATTAGCTACTGTTGAGTTGCATCTTACGCATTTAAACGGTGCTGACACCTGGTGGGACTTGCTGGCGAATACACTTGGTGCACTTCTTGTTTGGGCTGTGTATCGAATAGTTGTACGCTGTAAAAAGAAATAAAAATCCCTCGTCTCCCGTATCATTTCTTATGATTGAAAAGCCCTCTCAACGAACAAAGCAGACATCCGAACTTAAAATAGCGACAGATCTTCGCAAGACTCTCATCGCCTCCCCCTCAATAGCAGCTCTGTGGAAGAATCTCACACCAATTGCGCAAAGAGACTTTATTCGTTGGATAGATTCTGCCAAACAACCAAAAACACGGAAGCATCGGATCGAGACGCTCGGCTCAAGGCTGGCATCTGGCAAGCGACGCCCCTGTTGTTACGCCGTCGTACCACTCAAACTCTATACTGCTCTCAACGCTACTCCAAAGGCAAAAGCTCAATGGAAAAGCCTTACACCATCTGCGCGTCGGGATTTTATTGATTGGATAGACTCAATCAAAGAACCACAAACACGCGAACTGCGGATTGAAAAAACATGTATACTGCTTGCGGCTGGAAGGCAGCACCTCTAAGCTATCCATGCACAAGCAACACGCTATGACATCTATTCCCATTGACTCCATCCTCAATGCAGACGCACATTTTCGCCGCCTATCATATAATGATCCCAACATAACTGAGAGCCCTGTGTTGATACAGGCCATTGGGGACGCAACAGATCCGTTTGAAGCAAATGCGCTGGCATATAAAGTAATCGTTGCTGGCGAATTCACAAAATTGGTACGCTTCCACCGCAAGAAGCGGGAGGAAAGCTTGCATTCGGGATGCGCATTCCGTTTGATGCTCATTCGATTTGTGTGGATATTGTCCAAGAGTTTGCAGACGGCACCGCGCTCCTGATTCGTTGCATTGCCAAAGAAGAACGATTGTATATGGAGGAACTACCATTTTGGGAATCCGCCGCCCAGTCAAAATCGATCAGACAGCTGATCTTTACGCATGAGGCAGAACTTCACCCGTTAGATGAGCAATGTATCAAGCGCTTGCTCGAACAGCATCAAAAGGTTAAATGCGTGCATGTAGGAATCCCGGTACCTGAATAAAAAACGTTTATATCTTCGTACAAAAATACACGAACATCTCGTAGCTTATCGTCATACATTACTTTTTATTTCTCATTATGATGTCTCTCAATTATCTCGCCATCTTTACTGCCTCCATTCTTCAATTCATTTGCGGAGCCATCTGGTATTCCTTTCTGTTTGGAAAAGCTTGGGGAGAAATACATGGGTTTGACGCATATTCTAAAGCCGAGCAAGAGAAAATGATGAAAGGCATGGCACCGTTTTATATCTTACAATTTTGCATTACAGTTGTTACGACGTTTGTATTAGCCCTATTCTTGGCCGTGCTCCCAGCGGACTGGAACGCGTATGGGATGGCCGGTTTCTTCTGGCTTGGGTTCGTGGTACCGACGCAGATCAGCGCGGTGATTTTTGGGGGAACAAACCCGAAGTGGATCGTACGAAAAATCGCCATCATGGCAGGCGCTTCATTCGCTTGTCTCATGATTGCAGCTGCGGTGCTACATCTGATGTAAATCAGGAAGCACATTCACGGCGCGTACATCAAAAAAAATGTACGCGTTTTTATTTTTATACAACAATCATCTTCATTGACCGATGATACCAAGCGGAGTAGCGTAAAAAGTAGAGTTAATTCGTTATCTTCACACGCATATGCTTTGGACCGTTGCTATCATTTTAATTGTTCTGTGGTTGTTGGGAGTTGTGACGTCCTATACCCTCGGCGGCTTCATTCATATTCTGCTCGTTATTGCCATTATTGTCGTGCTGGTACGCTTCATTAAAGGTGAAAAGGTGCTGTGAAATTAAGTATTCGTGGCGCATGGCTTAGTTCTATCCTTCTTGTCTGCGCCTGCATCCTACCCATAGCGCGCACTGCGCTCGCCGCAAGCCCGTCACCCGGTCAACTCATCAAAGGATCGACACCAGCAGTGTATTACTACGCCCACAATGGGAAGCGCCTTGCATTTCCCAACGAAAAAATATTTAAGACGTGGTACGCTGATTTTTCAAACGTCGTTCACATTTCTGATGTTGCACTAGCGGCAATCTCTCTGGATAAAAACGTCGTCTATCATCCCGGCGTACGTTTGGTAAAAATCGCCTCAGATCCAAAAGTGTATGCCGTAGCACGATACGGAGTACTTCGCTGGGTGCAAAGCGAAAGCATCGCCCAAGCGCTCTATGGTCCAAACTGGAATCATCAGGTTGATGATATTTCCGATGCCCTATTCGTGAATTACTCAATCGGGACACCAATTACTCAAGCGAGTGGATTCTCTCCTGCGGCTGAACGCATGAATGCAACGATTGAAGACACCGCCCCATCAACGACAGCGGATGTTTCTTTTATAATCGATGTAAACGGACTGCGAACACCTATCTCACCGTTTATCTATGGTTCAAACGAGGATACGAAAACTGCGAACGGACAGAAGCGTATCCCCAACCTGAGCCTCTATCGTTTTGGCGGTAATCGTCTGACTGCGTACAATTGGGAAAATAACGCTTCAAACGCAGGCACTGATTACGGGCCGCATAGCAGTGATGGCTATCTGAGTCAGGACAACACCCCCGGCTTTGTTGCGAGTCAAAAAATTGATCAGGCGAGAAGTCATGGTGCGGCTACGCTCCTCACCATTCCGATCGTCGATTATGTGGCGGCGGATAAAAGCGGGGTCGTGAAGGAGACCGCCTCTGCCGCCAGTACACGTTGGCTGAATAATTTTCCCACGAAACCCACTCCCCTTCTCACATCACCGAATACACAAGATCACGCCGTCTATCAAGATGAATTTGTTCATTTTATTGAACAAAAATACGCAAATAATGGAACGGGCGGAAAAGATATTTTCTTTTCACTTGATAATGAACCCGCTCTGTGGCCATCTACTCACCCACTTGTTCATCCACATCCCACGACATTTGCAGAAATGGCTGATCGAACAACGCGATTTGCAACGATGATTAAGCAGCAAGCACCGAACGCCACCGTTTTTGGCGCCGTCGCCTATGGCTACAATGAATATACAACCTTACAAGGCGCGCCAGACACACAGGGTCGCGACTATCTAGATTTTTTTCTTGATATTTCCAAGCAAGCAGGAATTTCTGCCGGGCACCGCGTCGTCGATGTGCTCGACCTTCATTGGTATCCAGAAGCGCAAGGCGGAGGACTGCGTATTACCGACGGAAATAGTGCGAATCCATCGCTCGCAGAAATTGAAGCGCGCGTGCAAGCTCCACGCTCACTTTGGGATCCGTCATACAAAGAAAAAAGCTGGATTACAGATGTGTTGAATGGACCAATCGCACTAATTCCTGGGTTGAAACAGAAAATTTCTACGCACTATCCTGGAACAAAGCTTTCGTTCAGCGAATATTATTACGGTGGGGCCAAGCATATTTCCGGCGGTATCGCTCAAGCAGATGTATTAGGTATTTTTGGACGCGAGGGCGTATTTGCAGCCACCTTTTGGCCGATGGGCAATGACGCGAACAGCTTCATCTATGGGGGCTTTGACATGTTCCTTAACTATGATGGAGCAGGACATCGGGTGGGAGACCTATCTTTGAGCGCTCAAACATCAGACACTGCTCGCACCTCCATCTATGCCATGACTCGCAGTTCTGATCCATTAGAATTAGCTGCCGTCGCTCTAAACAAAACGAATCAACCCCTCTCAATAAACATCGATCTTGCTCACGGCGAATCATACGCCACCGCACGCGCCTATCAGCTGACCAGTGCCGCAGCAACGCCCACAGAAGGCCCAACACCAACCCTACAGGGAACTCGGCTTATTACGTCTCTTCCACCAATGAGTGTTACGACGTTTATTCTTCATAAGTAAAAATAGATCAACAATGGTATACTTTTTAGATGTCTGAGGAATCTGCAGAAAAAATATTTTCGGCCACACCGAATGAAGTCTTGAGATTCATTCTGAGATCGACACGCGACCGTCGCTGGTTCTTTGTGCTCATGTTTTTGATTGTGTGTGCAGCCTCCGTGTGCTTTGTGATTGTGCCGGTTGAAACAAAGCGACTCGTTGATGTCATCACATCGCAGACGCCATCGGCACAAGGGAGCGTAGCCATTGCGGGTATTATTATATCGATGGTCGGTTTTCGACTCGCAGGAGGTCTGCTGTATCGATGCACGGGCTATCTCTCAGGACGAATGGTTCCGCGCATCATGGCCCAACTTGAAGAAATCGGTTTACGAGGCATCTTGGCACATTCACACGCCTTTTTTACCGACCAGCACATGGGCAGTCTTGTTCGTCGTATCAGCCGCCTTTCCGATGCGTTCAGCCGTATCCATGCAACATTCTACTGGAATATCCTTGGAGCCGTCGCTATTTCGACGGCGATCATTGTCCAGCTCATCTTCACCCGACCAATCGCAGCCGCTTTACTTGTCTTCTGGGTCTTCACCATCGCCATTGGCAATCACCTGGTTACAAAATGGAAAACGCCTACTGATGAAGCACGAAGCCGTGCGCAAAACACAGCCCAAGGTCTCTTAGCAGACATCGTTTCGAACGCGGCCACGGTGAAATTATTTGCGAACGAAACAGCTGAATCACATGCATTCCATCACAAACTCAATACCCGAATCAATGCTGAAGCAGTTGCGTGGTACAGGGCGGAACACGGCTTAACCGCGTCGGAATTTGCTTCGGCATTTTTAAATGGCAGTATTTTGTTTTTCGCGCTCTGGTGGTGGGAACAAGGACGGGTCACTGTCGGCGATTTCGTTCTCCTCCAGAGTTTCGTGGTCATGCTGACTGAGCAACTCTTCTTTATTGGTTTTGCCTATCGTGATTTTATTGAGGCATTAACCAACGCTTCGGAGATCGTTGGTGTACTAAAATCGAATATCGAAGTCCGCGATGCAAAAGGCGCAAAGCCTCTTCGCCTGACGAAAGGTTATATTGAATTCTCCCATGTCGATTTTGGCTATGGGAAAAAACGCATCTTATCTGATTTTACCCTGAAGATTGCACCACAAGAAAAAATCGCTCTTGTCGGACCGTCGGGCGCAGGAAAAAGTACGGTTGTTAAATTACTTCTTCGTTTTTACGATGCAAATAAAGGAAAAATTTTGATTGATGCCCAAAACGTATCCAAAGTGACGCAACAAAGTCTGCGTGCCCAGATCTCACTTGTCCCTCAGGATGCAAGTCTTTTTCATCGAAGCCTCAAAGAAAATATCGCCTATGGGCGCGCCGACGCAACTCTTGATGAAGT
>CAYRMN010000002.1:22436-52815 GCA_964425575.1 uncultured Gammaproteobacteria bacterium
GGGATATGACACGCTGGTTGGTGAGCGTGGCATCAAGCTCTCGGGTGGTGAACGTCAACGCATTGCGATTGCGCGCGCTATTCTCGCCGACACACGCATTCTTGTCCTCGACGAAGCAACGTCCGCCCTTGATTCTGAATCTGAACAATTGATTCAACGCGCGTTAGAAGAACTTATGAAGAGTCGAACAGTGATCGTTATCGCACACCGTCTCTCCACCGTCATGAACATGGATCGCATCGTGGTGATGGAGCAAGGACGTATCGCGGATATTGGCACACATGATGAGCTGCTTAAAAAAATTGGAACGTATCAAAAACTGTGGAGCATCCAAGTTGGTGGATATACATCGGAAGAATAATATGAGCATCACATGACAACATTCCACTCTACATACGCTCGAACACTCCCGCATCTCTCGCCTGAGTCCTATCCCCCTCTCACAACGAAACTCGTTCCTCAAAATCAAATCTACGTGCCAAGAAAAACAGGACTAGAGCCTTTACACGAGCTGATCCTTGGGATATTCGCGACACACGCGCTTCAGCACGCGGGACTGTGGCAACCGATGTTGTTTACAGATTTTATGCATCTTGCACGCCGCGCCTTCCTTAACGAGGGGGACCAGACGATACTAAAAATAGTATCAACTCTCCAAAAACAATCTCTTGAAATTATCCATATCAGAATACCAGAAGAATGTTCCTATATTTTTCCGATGCCACGCTTTGTGCGCATCGCGTGTTCAGCTTCAGTCTGGGAGCTCATCTCTCTTTCCACGCAATCCACCGCGTAATCAACTCGCTCTCCTCACGCGCGAACCAACCGCTTCTTGAATGGAGTGAAACCCATCTCGCCGAAGGAGTGCCACAAGTCCGCGATTAATCTCGCCGATCAACTGAGGCCCTTCAAAAATCATTCCCGTGATGAGCTGAACTAATGAAGCCCCACACTGAATTTTTTCATACGCGTCTTCAGCTGAGAAAATTCCGCCAACGCCCATAATCACATAGCGTGATCCGACCGTTTGATACAAATGAGCGATCAAACGATTCGATTTCTCCTCTGTGGGTTTTCCACTAATCCCCCCCTTACCCGCCTGAAGTAATTCCACCTGATCCAACAGAGGATTAGAACGATCTTTTGTGAGATTGGTGAGAATAAATCCATGCACACGATGACGATGCGCAACATCGACGAGCGCATCCAATTCATCACATGAAATATCTGCAGCAATTTTTAAGAAAATCGGCTTCTGTGTTGGAATCACATCAAGTGCAGATAGGAGCGCATCAAGACGAGCTGGTTCCGCAAATGGCTCTCCCCCAAACGTATTTGGACAACTGATATTAATCGTGAAATACGCACCGATTGCGGCAAATGCCGCAAAGGCTTTTTGATAATCAGCGATCCCGGCTTCAAGATCAACTGTTGAGGAGGCATTGGTTTTTGCGATATTCGTTCCAATCGGGAATGAAAATGTTTTTGATCGAAGTCGTTTTGCAATTGCTATACACCCATCATTTTTCAATCCATAGTACACGACAAGCCCACGCGCACGTGGCAAGCGCCATAATCGTGGCTTTGGGTTTCCAACGCAGGGCTCACCCGTTATGGAGCCAATCTCTTCAAACCCAAACCCAACTGACGGTAAAATATCGTACAATGCAGCGTTTTTATCAAATCCTGCGGAAAGACCTACTGGATTCTTAAACGAAATGCCGCATACCGTTGATACAAGCGACGGATGTTCGTAGGCGTACATGCGTCGTACCAAGGAGCGAGTCACGTGAAAATGCCCCAAACGCACACCCAAGCTCAACATAGCGTCGTGAACAACTTCTGGATCATGATGAAAAAAAATTGGCTTCGCGACTTGGTGATATATCCACCGTTGAAATGACGTTGCAAACATATCGATATCTTTAAACGGTCTTCTCATGCTGTTGTACTCCTTGCTAGTCACAAAATCAACCAATGAGGCTCCATTCGAAGGAGAGGTGGTTATCTGATACGATGATTCATATCTATGATTTCCCCCTCTATACAACGTGCGCTGCTTCAAGGAGAGCTTGCTGATCTTGATCTGTATCGACGATTACGCCTTCGAGCCACAGGTTCATTTGCTCAGGTGTTGGATGGTTTTATTGCAACGGAAACGCGTCATGCCGCCTATTGGAAGAACCTTTTTGATCTCTCACTGACAGCACCATCACTCTCAGGCCGTATTCGAAACATACTCATTCTTCTGACTGTCCGCTGTTTCGGTGAACGTGCCGGATACATTCTCCTTGAGTCGGTCGAAACACACGGAATTGCCCTGTATTTAAACCTTTGGAAAACCATCGATGACCCCGCTATGAAGCAGGGACTACATACGATCTTAACCGAAGAGCTCCTCCATGAAGATGAGGCCGCTACGGGTGGTACGCAAACGATCAACGCAGGACTCATTCGTAATGTCTTTCTCGGTTTCAACGATGGGTCGGTAGAAATTCTGGGCGCGGTAAATGGACTCGTGGCAGCGCTCGGTCAACCGCATCTTGTTGCGATTGCAGCGAGCACCGTCTCCATCGCTGGAGCGCTCTCGATGGCGGCCGGAGCCTACATGTCCACGCATGCAGAGCATGAGATTGAAAAAAACCTCTTTCTTAAAGAAGCATTTCTCCAAACATCTTCCTCACATGCCTCTCTGCCTTCCCCATGGAAAGCCGCCTGTCTTGTTGGCGTAAGCTACCTGGTTGGCGCTGCCGTGCCCGTTGCCCCATTTTTACTTGGTGCAACACATGCCCTCTGGTCAATTCTTCTCTCTGGAGGACTCATTCTGTGTGTATCAGCCATACTCGCCTTTTTATCTGGCATGAATATTTGGAAACGAATGCTCTTAAACGGCTTTATCATTGCGATTGCCGTTTCTATTTCCTATGGAATTGGATCGCTCTTGCCCTCCTAGTCTAAATCAAGATTGGATGCTACACATGGGAAGCATTATTCCTTACTCCTTCGTGGTATGAATGAACTCTATCAATTCACGGTTCCAACCTTTCAGAAAACGCTTACGGCACTTAATGCAATTCTTGCGAAAGCGCAACAGCATGTGACAGAAAAGAATCTTGATGAGGCGATGTTATTAGATGCGCGCCTCGCCCCAGACATGTTCCCCCTCATGAAACAAATTCAGATCGCCTGCGATAACGCCAAGGGAGCCGTCGCACGTCTCTCTGGAAACGAGGTTCCTTCTCATCCAGATGAAGAAAAGACGCTCACGGAGCTGCGTGCACGTATTGCGAAAACACTTGAATATATTGCCACCATTCCAGAAAGTGCGTTTGCTGATGCAGAAACACGCCACATTACGCTCCCCTACTTTCCAGGAAAATTCCTCACCGGCCTTGATTATGCCCGTGAATACGTCCTGCCAAACTTCTTTTTTCACACCGTGACGGCTTACGCCCTCCTGCGAAAAGAAGGCGTCACGATTGGAAAGATTGATTATCTTGGCGGTCTTCCACTTCAAGAAGGAGTTTAAAAAAAGCTACACATACATAAAAACCCGTTCTCAAACGGGTTTTTATGTATGTATTGATTGACATTTTTACCATTCAGACCTACTCTTCGTCGGTTATTTTGACGCGATTCTCAGAGGGGCTGAGCCATCGACGTCTGTATAACAAGAGTGTACCCATGCCGGGACCAAGTTTTCTGCCTGAAGGCTTCATACCTCGGGCTGGCGGAAGGATCGAGCTTACACTCGGATATATCGATCCAACAGCGATCACTGAAGGCCACACTGGATTGAGAACTGTTACGGTCACAGGCGTGATCGTCCAGTATATCAGCACACGCAGCATGGCTGTCGACCTAGCGGAACATGAAGCACAAAAAATCGATCCAAAAACATCAGTGCTATCTGGATGCACGCTCAGATACACAGGCAGACACTGGATACTGATCATCACTCTATCAGTCGCAGCATGTTCCGTCAGCACGATTCGTGAGCTCCAGGAACACGTACCCTGCCACCCTATCCAAGAGCCATTCTAGACCTTCACAGCACTCTCCGGAGCCCCGCGCACCGCTCGCGCGACTCCGGCCTCACTCCGAATACATGATCTCGCGATCATGTCCTCAGAATGTGGTTCTAGCGCTTCAACCATCCTCCGATGATAAGCGCCGTAGCAAACAAATTCAATATCGCATGCCCCATCATTTGTGAAGCTGGAATTCCAGCCACGAGCATATAGACATGGGTCACAAACACAATCATGCATCCGAACCAAAAAGCGACACGAGCAGCAGTCATCATAAATAATGTATTAAAAAAGAATAAACACTTGACTGAGTGTACGCTATCTGCGCTTCCGCGTGAACCATTTCCATGCAGTGAGTCCAATCAAAAAGAGAGCAATGACAACAATAAGACCCACCCTCCCCAAGACAGAGCTCGCGTCGCTCCAATAATCACCAAAGAATGTTCCAAGCACATAGTTCAAGGATACTTCAGCGCTCTCGCCTACAATATCCGCCAACAGAAATGATCGAAAAGGCATCTTCGATATACCAGCAACAATGTTCACGAACGGAGACAGCGTTGTTACAAAACGACTACATCCAACTGTCAAAAATGCATGGTGCGCTATCCGCGATTCCAGTCGAGTCATTTTGTCTGAGCGAAAAAATGCTTCAAATCCAATTTTTTTTAATACGTGTTCTCCATATTGACGTGAAACATAGTATCCAATAACGTCTCCACACACGAGCCCAAGGATACTCGACAACGCAACGAACATCGGATCCATATACCCCTGTGCTGCAAAAAAGAACGACATGAGGATGGATGTTCCTGATGGAATTGGAAGAGCCAATGCCCCCAGCAAACAAATGATAAAAATAGCTATATACCGATACAGCAAAATAAATGTAAGGAGCGCCTGTGACCATGACTCCATATACTATTCTCTGTAGGACCAAATAGCGTTCTTCACCTGAATAAGCGCACTCTCAGCATTCGGAGATAACTCCTTTGCGTAGGCATGAATAGATAGACGAGGATATCGCGTATCCGTAATATGGAGCTCTGTTTGAAGATAATTCGGTTGAAGATGAAATACACGATTAAGATACTCAAATGTCATCCAAGGCTGAATGGATTCAACAGTCATCCGTACGGGTGGCCTGCGTCGAAACGTTCCAAATGATCTATGCTGAAGACTTTTCCAGTCTCGTACGATAAAGAAACCCAAAACAACCATTATGATACACGCGATAGTGGTGACGCCTCGTAGAAAAACGGGGAATCGTATCATTTCTTCAGAACAATGGTTTATTGAATCTGTCGTGGTTGAACAATATACGGAGAGGGCATTTCTATGCGCTGAAAACCACGATGCATAAATGGCATACCCGACCCCATTCTCCTCTCATACGCTCCCCATCCCGCTCCACGTACTCTCATTGATCGGTGCACTCCAACGCTGACACCAGCCATGAATACGATCACAAGCACCAACAGGCTTAAAAGATATTTTCCCGTTCTCTGCATACACCATGACCCCCTGCAACAGTTAGGATGTATCGCCTCACGTTCTACAGACACAGGATTTGGTTGAGAATCCATATAGATCGTATTTATCAAGTAAAATAGCTACGTTGAATAAACCCACAGCGACAAATCTAACATAGCACGCTGCACCTTCTGGGGAAACAACGACGTGCTAAGATAGACAGCAAGCGCCCCCTCTTACATTGACGACCTACTGTTGAAAAATCAAATCTATGAAGCTTATTGCTATGACGCCAGCCGAATATCGCGACGGTGGCAAAAATCTACATATCAGCTACGGTTTCGCGCCGAGCCCGTTCGGAGATGTCCTCGTCGCCTCTACAACAAAAGGGATTGCGCAAATCGCATTCGCTGATAACAAACAGAAGGCGCTACAGTCTCTCAAAGCCTGTTTTCCATCTGCAGCGTTTAAGCAAGCAGTACCGCCTCTTCATCGACAGGCGTATGCCCTCTTTACCCATACGGCACAAAAAACAGAGGTTCCGTTGCATGTAAAGGGAACGGATTTCCAATTGAAGGTCTGGAATGCGCTACTCCATGTTCCGATGGGAAGCCTTGTTCATTACGGTGATATCGCAAAACGCATCCACAAACCAACTGCCTGTCGAGCCGTTGGAACCGCCATCGGTAAAAATCCTGTTGCCTTTCTCATCCCTTGTCATCGAGTTATCCAAGCAACGGGTGCATATGGAAACTATAATGGAGGGAAAAAACGCAAAATCCAGATGATCAACTGGGAAACAATACAAAAAATATGACCACTTCCATCAATTTTGTCGAAACACGTTTTCAATACCTCTCTCCTTTCTCAGCGCACCAAATTGAAATTTGGGGCGAGGTTTTTCCGACAGTCGAACATGCGTATCAAGCCTCTAGGATACAGCCAGGACCCGAACGAGAGTCGATCAAACATGCGCCAAGCCCAATGGATGCGTGGCGTGAAGGGCAGAAACACAAGAATACCCCAAACCTTCAGGTTCCAAACTTTAATAAAGATGCGATCATGGAAGAAGTAATTCGGGCCAAGCTGCAACAACATCCAGATATTCAAGATATTCTTCGAGAGTCAAACGTACGTGAGTTGCTGAAGGTTCATGACACTGACTACTACTGGGGAACGGGCAAGGACGGTTCAGGGGAAAATAGAATGGGAAAACTGTGGATGAAATTGCGAGATGAACTACACAGAAACTAAAAATCTGCCGGCATGGCAGGCAGATTTTCTTGAAAAGATCTCTATTTCTTCTTTTTTGGCTTCTTCTTTTCTTTATTGCTGCCTTCTCCTTTTGGCATATGAGTGCACTGAGTGAATAATGATGAGTGTGACTGTATGATATCACATCTGCGGCAAAAATCTCAGCTGGATGTGATTACCTTCATGCATGTGCGTACTGCATCGTTGAGATATCGCTCCTGAATCAGATCTGGGGTATCCAGTTCGCTATGATAGACTTCCATGAGTTTCTCGTTATCTCCGTAGAGCACACACATTTTCTTCTTCCATTCCTCAACGTGTACAATCGGAAATCCGAGTCGGAGCATATCAATCGATTGGTCAATGTGGGTTCTGCCATTTCCTACACAATCAATCATCAAGAGATGTTTGGCGCGTTTCAAAATACGAAGATGGGTACGTTCAAATACACGATAGCCATGACCCCAATAGATGGGTTTATCATAGGAAAGCTCTTCATTCCCCGCAATGACAAACAAGCAATTTTGACGCAGCTGTGGATAGTCGATCGCCAACTTCAACAGGACCGCAGTTCCGGACGCATTATCAATTGCGCCTGGCCCGAAAGAGTCGTAATGGCAAAAAAGAATATACTCTGGTGAGGCTAAATTTCCTACCAAAATATTCATAGATGTATGCCGCACCGCCTTCACTTGGACGCTCCCTCTCACCTGTTTCGCGTCCAAAATTACCGCAACATCTTGTTTAGAGATAGCAACAGATGGAGCGAAATAGTGATTGCTCCTTGAGATGCTCTTGCTTTGGGGATTAAAGTTGATATTCGCATCAAACAACATGCGTTGCGAACTGATCAAAGAACTCGTGAGCGCATGCTTGCAATGAATAGCTCCACTTACAAAACAAGTGGCAATCGCTGGAATATTCTTTCCATCCGCGATCAGCTGCGCGTTTTGAATAACCGGCGTTGTGGCTGGAAAGCGCTGAATATGAACGGGTGTGTGGGTATGGCGCAGAATATCCAAAATAAGACGAGCGGCTTTTTGCTCATTCTCTCGTTGCCGTTCCGAAATGGACGTCAACTGTTGAATAAATTCAGACATGTGAAGCATGGATGACATATGTTTTTGAGGAAAAAGAGGGGCATGAACGGCTGCCCCTTTAGCCGTTGATCTCATGCGGTGAGACCAAGTAGACGAAAGAGCAGTTCCGGTGTAGTGGCGGTATCGTGCCAGGAACGATCACGGGGGTAGTACCCTAACGGAGGAGACCACGGCAGAGGCACAATAAGCGGAGACAGATCGAACTCCTTCACGATCTGTTGCCAGGCAGGCTCGACGACCATCTGCACGAATGAATCGAGCTTGTCGCCGCTCTCACCACCGTGAAAATCCTCACAGAGGACGCCATGAGCGATGGTCCATGACAGCACAAAGGCGTAGAAATCCTTGGCGCTCTTGAAGCCAGCTTCCTGGAAACAAGCGGATACATCATGACGCTCCACCTGTACAGGCAACAGCTCATCCTGCAGGGCGTGATGAACGTCGAGCAGAGACCGTCCGTCGTCGACCTGGATGCCGGCCAGAGGAAGGTTCTCCTTCATGCCAACATCGCGAACCAAGTTGTAGCCCCGCGTATGCAGGTTCCCCTGCCTGCCCTGGCGCTGGACAACCAGCCGCTGAAGCAGCGATCGCTTGTAGCGTGATTTGCCGCTGAAATGATCGTGGGTATACTCAAGCCAGATGGGTGCAAGTCCCACAGTCTGGGCCATGAGAAAGAACAGGATGTCCTCGTACCGCGCCGTGGCTACTTGACGAAGCAGCAGGATCGCTGGTCGGCCAGCCGGTGGCAGGAAGGTGGGACGAGGAAAGCCTTGTTTTTCCCACCACCCTTCAACCACCACGCGCTGGTACTGACGAAGAGACAGCTGCTCCTTCGCGCTTGCAAGAGTCGAATACTGATCGCGCATAACACAGACCTTTCTGCACATGAAACTCACCGGAATGTACCTGACGCATACGAAGTTATGCGTCAGATCGCTGCTTTCAAAACATTGAAAACAAAGATCTGACAAAAACAAAAGCCACCGCAGGAGCGGTGGCTTTTGAAAAAACAAAAAAGTTTAGTCGTGCAATGCCACCGCTCCGTGCAGCCAATACCAATATTTTCCGACCGAGGTCGACATAGAACTGGTTGCCCGTCGTGATGCGCAATGCAATTTCATATTTCAAGCATAGGCGACACCAAAAAATGTGTCAATATTAGAATTTGGTAAACTGGTCGTGTTATAGTGAATGCTATGAGATCCCTTTCTTCTCCACTCGTTATAGCGCTTCTTATCATTGCTGGGGCAGGCTGCAATCAAGCCACTCCCCTGCCTGAAATTCCCAATCCACTGAACAATACAACGACCAGCGCTACCGCTGAGGTAGCTCCAAGGAAGTTAGCGCCTGCCGTCATGACTCTTCAAAATGGCAAACAGCTCTCTCTATCGCTGGAAAATGACTATCGCATCTCTGTTGCTGCTCAAGGGTATCGCCGCCTACGCTTCATGGCAAAAAGCCCAGATGATCGGCTTTTTGTTGGTGAAATGTTCGATCCAGGGGATACGAACAAAGGTCACGTGTATATATTCGATCATTTCGATCCAGCCACCAAAACATTTACGAGTGTCCATACCTATCTGTCTGGATTACGCAATCCAAACAGTATCGTCTTTTATACAGATACGTCAGGAAAAACATGGCTATATGTGGCTTTGACGGACAAACTGATCCGATATGCCTACACCGTCGGAGATAATGCACCAACAGAGGCGCCTCAGCTTGTCGCCACATTTCCAGCCTATGGACGCAGTTGGAGCCAGGGCGGATGGCATATCACGCGCACGCTAGCTGTATACCAACATAAAATCTACGTGTCCGTTGGCAGCTCCTGCAATTCCTGTGAAGAAAAGGACTCCGAACCTAGCCGAGCAAGTATTGTAGAGATGGATCCAGATGGGAGCCATCAAATTATCTATGCAAATGGCATGCGGAATGCAGTTGGAATTAGGTTTGTAGATGATGAGCTGTACGCTACGGTAAATGGCCCAGATCACCTTGGTGATGATCACCCAGAGGACACCTTTTTCCGTATCTCAAAAGGCACAAACTACGGCTGGCCTTATTGCTATCAACTGAACGGAAAAATACTTCCAGATTCCACTCAAAAATGGACCAAATCGTTTGATTGCAAGACGGTCCCGCTCGCGCACTACGGCATTCCTCCGCATAGTGCACCGCTTGGATTTGATGCCATCGAGGATCGTTTTCTCGTTGCTCTCCATGGAGCGGGTAAGAAGGCCCTCGGTGCAGGCTATAAAATCATCTCTATAACCAAACAAGGCGAGGCAACAGACTTTTTAACCGGCTTTCTTTCAAATGGCAATGTCTCGGGCCGACCAGTGGATATTCTAAAAAATGACAATCACTCATTCTTTGTGACGGATGATTTCAATGGGGTTATGTACTACATGGAAAAAACTACGAATGAATAATCCTGTGTCGTCCTGAGCTTGTCGAAGGATCTTCACCATGTGAGAAGATCCTTCAGCTTCGTCAGACTCCGCTCAGGACGACGCTACTAACTAGACATTTTCTCGAATGTATGCTATACTTTACATATTATGATGAGAACTGATCAATTACCCCCACAACCACAACGGGCTCAACATGGGACTGAACTATTGTCCCAAGGATTAGCTGTGCCTGCTGACAAAGAACGAATTGACAATCCAACACCAATGATAGACACAAAAACAAACCAACGCACTGAAGAAAAAGCTGCCAATGAACTCCGAAAACAAGCAGAATCTACTCGACGTCAAAATACAGAAGCGTGGAGACAACAGTACTACGCCATCAAAAGAGAGGACGCTGGTGCCTTAGAAAGAGTGCGACGGGGACTATCTGCGAGAGGTGTGCATCATAAAATACCGAAAAGGCATGAGGTGGCTTTTAGTGAAGAAGCCCTAGAGGAGATTCGCCGAGGCGCGGAAGAAATTGAAGCAGCGAAAAGAAGTATGGATGAAATGGCCGAAGCTAACTTAGGCAAGGGTTCTCAATCACTATTTGAATTAGATTCAGTAAACGAAGCCGTTAAAGCAACACGAAGAGCGCAAAATCCGACCAAACCCCCCATCAGTACACGACTTCGCAAGATGCTGGGTCTGTAAATTATACTCGCTTGTATTTGATTACAAAGCCCCAAAAGGGGCTTTTGTATATGGTTCTTTACACATTTATATACGAATAAGGTAGAATCATACCCATGTTCAAATCCATTGACCGCTTTCTGAATGGCATCACCATGTATCGGCTTGTCATGTACGGACTGGGCTTGATAGCATCATTAGCCATTCTATTGGGTTTTTTAAACATCCTTCCTTTTAGCGGTCCATGGCTGCTTATATCACTTGGTGTTTTGATGCTCACTTGTATCGTCGTGAATCGTCTGCTTTCTGGCGTCTTTCACGCTCCTTCCAACACAGAATCAACACCCATTACAGCTCTTATCCTCTTCTTTATCTTATCGCCCATCTCCAGCATTCACGATCTTTGGCTTCTCGTGGTCGCTAGCGTGCTCGCCATCCTCTTAAAATATCTCGTCACGTTTCATCGCAAACACCTTTTTAACCCAGCCGCTGGCGCAGCTGTCATCCTTGGCCTGTTTGGATATGGCTCCGCAATCTGGTGGGTCGCAACACCTGTCTTATTCATTCCAGTTGTTCTACTTGGGGGCTGTATTGTGCGTAAGCTTAGACGCTCTGTTCTCTTTTTCACCTTTCTCGTCACCAGCCTTGCTTCCATCCTCATGTTTGGAAGTTGGGGAACAGCTCCTGTGTGGAGCTCTATCCCTCAAATCTTTCTTTCCTGGCCTCTGATGTTCTTTGGAACGATCATGCTAACCGAACCGCTCACAACGCCACCTACCAAGCGATTACAGGCTGTCTATGGCGGATTGGTTGGCGTATTATCAGGTTTGCAGTTTCATCTTGGTCCTATCTATTCCACCCCAGAATTCGCCCTCATCATTGGTAACATCTTCTCTTTTTGCGTGAGTCTGAAACAGAAACTCGATCTTCGACTCGTTGAGCACCGCGCGCTTTCAACCGATATCCACGAATTTACCTTTGCTTCAAAAAATCCATTCACCTTTCAAGCTGGGCAGTATTTAGAGTGGACCCTCCCCCATCCTCACGCAGATGATCGAGGTATGCGCCGCTATTTTACGATCGCATCCTCACCCACCGAAGAGCATGTCCGCTTAGCTATTCGAGTTGATACAAAACGCTCCAGTAGCTTTAAAACAGCCCTGCTCGCCATGAAACCTGGAGATCATCTGGTAGCAGGCTCGCTGGCTGGAGATTTCGTTCTCCCAAAAGATACACATCAAAAACTGGTCTTTATTGCCGGCGGCATCGGTGTTACCCCCTTCCGCAGTATGATTCAGGAACTAATCGACAAAAAAGAATCGCGCGATATCGCCCTCTTTTACCTCGCCGCGAACCCAGATTGTTTCGCCTACAAAGCATTACTTGATACAGCCCATGATCAATTTGGACTCAAGTCCATCTACGTTATCTCCCCACCAAAAAACGACACTCCCTCAAACTGGACCGGCAGAATCGGCTATATCACCCCTCAAATGTTGACCGAAGAAGTCCCAGACTTCCATGAACGAACCTTCTACCTCTCCGGTCCACCAGGGATGGTTGAGGCGTACACAACGCTCCTAAAATCTTCAGGGATAAAGTCCAGTAATATCAAGACCGATTATTTTCCTGGGTTTTAATTCTTCTAATCAAAAATCCGTCTCTGTAGAAGACGGATTTTTGATTGCTCTCAGAATAACTTAACTCAAGTTAGCCGATGCATCTCTTCGAGGTCGTGCCAACTTTGTAGCCTTATCATCACGCGCCTGAGCTTCAGAAAACAAGTTCACTGTGCGGGCTGCTAGCGTGCCTGGGTCATACAGATCGGGAATAACCGCTCCTCTGGCTTGCTCCGCTTCCATTTTACTAAGCTCTCCGTTTAGCATTCCAGCAACATTGTTTATTAATTTATTAAATTTGAGAATTTCCATCTGTGGTAATCCAGAATCTCGGAAAGTATCTTCATAAACAGCTCGTACGGCAGTCTCAAGAAGCTTCCCTGTATTTGGATTATTTCCTTCTCGTCTTGCGCTAAGCCAGGTTGCAATAGCCTTATGATTTTCTAATTTCACACCTGTTTCTCTTGTACCCGAAACAGGATCCTGGTCTTTACGAGCTGGCTGAAGAGGAAGATTCTGTGCAGCACCTCCTTCAAAGGCATTTATCATAAATAGGTCATTAGAAAATTAAATTCGATAGTGTTTCTTTACAAAAATAGTATAGCACATTTACCAAAAAAGTCAAGTATTGTAGACATTTCGAACACACAAAAAATACGCCTTTTTGTAGCGTATTTCTATGTTTTCACCCAATAGATGTAGAGGGGATGCAGGTGCCGAAGCACCGTTATCCATGAATGGCCTACTGTCGGGATGCGCCAGTCGAAACCGGCACGTCCTGATCTCAGCCACTCTACACACAGAGGACCCGTATTCGGGCTCCGTATGCTCTCTCCTCCACATCTATGAGGTGAACGATTTTTATGAGTTGGGAAAGGTCTTGCTATTCTGAAAAGATACAATATCACAACCAAGTAAATATGTCAAGTGTACTGTTTACAAGCCAATTTGACATTTTTTTGCTATTTCGCCCTTTTTGCCTCACCGACATGAACGCCGTTATGCTACAAAAAGGATAACGATTTAGTTGGTTTCATCACTGCTGAGGGGTCGGTTTTCCATATATCCGAAACGTCGGCATACAATTCGAGCTCGTTTCCATCCGGATCAAGAATATAGATACTGTGTGTCACCGTATGATCGGCAGTGCCAACGATTGGTACTCCCTTTTCTTGCAATTCATGAAAAACACGCTTGGCATCTGCCGGAGAATCCCCGATCTTAAACCCAATATGATACAAACCTGGCTCTGGTAATCTCTCGTATCTTGGTTCGCCGTCGACTTCGATAAGCAGGAGCTCATGATGCGTTCGTCCTGAAGAAAATGCCGCTACTCCCCCACCATGAGCAATTTCTCGAAATCCTAATACCTCACGATAAAAATGCGCGGACCGCTCTATGTCAGAAACATACAGTACGACATGACCAAGTTCAATAATATGCATAGAGATTCTAAGAGGTACGATGTTTTATATATCCGATGAATTCCATTAGCTCGCGATCGAGAGAGGATGAGAGATGTAATTTTGAAACCTCTTGTTCGGCTATTTGAAAATACTCCTCCATGAGCGTACGCCCGTATTCAAAGGCACCGGATTGCGTGAATAGCTCGGCAACTTGTGGGCGGTCTGTTTCGGTCAATCGAGTGCCAAAGAGTTCTTGCAATGTCTGCTTTTGTGCCTTGGTTCCGTGTTGAAAAATATGAAGCGTAAACACCGTATGCTGACGATCGACCAGATCAGAAAATACCGTCTTGTGCGTATCCTTGGTCAGACCGGTCAAATCCAGCAGATCGTCCTGAATCTGAAAGGCAAGACCGAGCGCATATCCAATTCGTTCAAATCCAGCAGCACTTTTTGCCCCGCCGCCCGCCAAAGCAACGCCAATATGAAACGGTTTGATAAAGGTGTAGCTGGCCGTCTTTAAAAACATCTTTCGCTCGATCGTCTCGAACGTCGCCGTCTTTCTGGTCATCAAATCCACGTCTAGCATTTGACCCAAAATGACATCATTCGTCATCTGAAAAAAGAGCTCTCTCGCACGTTCCAGTCTACGCAATGGAAGGCTACGATATGATCCGGACATCATCTCCGTCGCCCATCCAAGCAACAGATCCCCAACTAAAATGGCCTGGCTTTCACCAGTACGTGTCATATCTCCAACTCGCCTCTGCTTACGAAGAGATTGCGTAACATGAATATGCGTCGTAGGAATTCCGTGACGGCTTTGCCCTTGATCCATCACATCGTCATGAATCAAGGCGAACACGTGAAATAGCTCTAACGCCATACAAACCTCCAGAGCTGCAGATGGCATGCGGGGCTGAATCGCTCGATATCCAATACTCGCAAGATACGGACGAATGCGTTTGCCTCCATGCTCGATAAGTTCCTGCGCATAGGCCAATATGTCAACGATCGCAGCATCCTGGACCCGAATATTCGCGTCATGGAGTTTTCGCTGCATATACGCCTGCAAACGAGTATCAAATAATTGCCGAAATGATTGCAGTTGTTGCATAGGATATATGTAAGAAATGCTAGCATACATGAACGCCCGTATACAGAAAGAGATCCTATCCGTTTGACACCATCTTCTATTCCTCTACACTTCATCTATCCTATGCAACTCGACGAACAACTCTTTCAAAAACTCCTGCCAGACATACAACATCAGACATGGTATCGACAACGATTTGATGCCTGTCCGCATTTTATGTTTTTTCTGGGTGATGCGCACACCTCATCCATTCAACATACCCCATATCCCTTTGGCCAGCGTCTTGCCTATGCTGGATTTTCTAAGAATCGAGCTGATTGGTATCACAGTTTACCGGCACTCCAAAAAACAGCCGCCTCCATCATCCAAGCCTCAGAGCAAAACCCGCACATTAGTCGAGACATGGTTCGGGATTTTTATCCCTGGCAAGAACAATTCTACACCCAATGCCGAACAATCAATGGGATGAATCTCACCGCTCTGACGGATACGGAACTTCTAGAAACATATAATGCACTCGCGGATACCTATACAAAAAAACTCAATGCATCCCCACTCATTGATGGGTTTGCATTAAGTACAGACGAAGACATCTCCTCAAAAATTCGAGTGCACCTAGATCAGCAGGGCATGGGACGCGATTTTGTAGAATTTTTTGAGGTTCTGACCGCTCCAACATTCCTCTCTTTTCTCCAAGAAGAAGAGATCGCCCTTCTGCGGGTTGCAGATGAAATACGACAGCACCCTTCCGACGCCGCAGATTGTATATACGCGCATCAACAAGCGTATTTTTGGATTCAGAATAACTATGTAAAAGACCATGTGTTAAATGCGAACGCTTTCGAAGAACGCGTCCGACAATGGAACCAGATTGATCTCATCGCAAAGGCAAACGAACTAAAGGCGCTTCCCCTTCATCATGCGCAACGAAAACAAGAATTGCTGACGCGCATTGCCCTTCCCGAGGAACTCACTACGCTACTGAACATTACAGATGATTTTAACGCCTGGCAGGACGAACGCAAGAAAGGCACATTTTGGGCGACGCATGTTTTCAGCACACTGCTACAGGAATTCTCTCGCAGAACAGGCTATACGATGGATGAATTGAAATACTGCTTTCCTCCAGAAATGGCTTCTGCGCTGGATAAAAAGATCTCCAAAGAAGAATTACAAGCCCGATTTGAGTATTGCATGATCCTCTGGACCGCAGATAGCTACAGCGTAACAACGGATCAGGAGTTTATCGCTACGCTTGATAAAATCGGAACTGGCGCATATGTACATACCAATGAACTGAAAGGATTTTCCGCTCAATTAGGTACCGCTCGTGGAAAAGTTAAAATTATTGAAAGCGCTGAGGAGATAGCAAAGATTGAAGAAGGAGATATTCTGGTCGCCGTTATGACACGCCCAGACTATCTTCCGGCCATGAAAAAGGCGGCGGCGTTCGTTACTGATGAAGGTGGCATCACCTGTCATGCAGCAATTGTGGCACGAGAAATGAAAAAACCTTGCATTGTGGGCACAAAGATTGCCACAAAAATCTTTAAAGACGGAGATCTGCTAGAGGTAGATGCGGATAACGGTCTTGTTCGACTGATCCCATCATAACCCCTGATGCTCGAACTCGACAAAATCCTTCGCAAAGAATCGTGTTGCAAGGTGATAAATTGTATAGGTAATAAAGAATGCACCAAAAACATCAACGGAATAATGCAGATGACCGAGAAGAACAACGGTCGCAAATAAACATGTAAAACCAAGAAACACCCATCTCCATAGCTTTGTATTCCAAAAAAGAAGGGCCATCAAAAACGGCAAACCTGCGTGTCCTGAAAAAAAGAGATCGCCGGTAAAATTAAAGGAACGAAAAAAGTGGCTCGGTTCGATTGGCGAAACCGTTGGGAACGGCCCGATGTGAGTCAAGATGATAAAAAAAGAACGCACTGAAATAAAAAGTGCAATACTTTTTAACGCAAATGGTAAACGTTTTGGCTCCCAAAATGACAGGGCCGTGATAAGTAGTACAAAGAGATAAAAGCCCTCAACAAACACATCTTCCACATTCACCACGGGAATATTACTGAGAATAATATCCGTAACTGATCCGCTGACATGGCTCGAGGCGTATGTGCCCGCAAAAAAATTGATGATCAGACTTCCAATCAAAAGCAGAAAACCCGTACACGTTGAGATGAGAAAGGCTCGTTTCGTCCAATAGAAAAGATGTTTTTGAAGCAAGTTTTTCATAAAAACACTCTAAAAAGAAGATACCACTAGAACAAACGAACGGCTAGAAAAATGCCCTGAAAAGAAAAAGCCGACCGGGGAAGGGCGCAGCGCTCTCGAGAGCGCCGCGTATCGGTCGACATCAGTCGCGGCAATAGGGGTAGGTCGGACAATGTACCGGCTCTCCAGGAGTCTGGGGCGGACGGTGGCCCGGGCAGCCCGTGAGGGTGGCGATGGAGATGGCGAGCAAGAGACCGCAGAAAATACGACGCATGGTGACCTCCAGAAAATTCCACACCGCCAAACGATTCTGTTGAGCTAGATGGGAACCGTGCTGAGATGAAACAGTGTCCATCTAAAACTGTCAAGTCTAGATGTGCTCACTTGGCAAGCGTCAACCATCTCTTGGCTAAACTACTGCCATCGTCAGTTGGTAAGACGCGATGAAGGTCTTCACCTATACGGACGGCGCGTTCAGGATGGTTAAGGAGATCTGTCAGCTCGTATAACAATTTGGAACCAGAGTCTTTCCCCTGAGCCACACTCGGCACGGGCACGCGCCGAGCGTTCTCCTCCTGATGACTATGCGGAATGGGTATCAAAATGGATGGCTTTGAAAGACAGGCTAATTCTGACAGCGTCCCCAGTCCAGCCCTCGCGACAACGATATCTGCACAGGCATACGCGTTCTTCATCTGTGATTCATCAAAAAATTCCTGCACCAGATACCGAGCACGCGACACATGAGCGCCCCGTTTCCCCGCTCCCGTCTGATGGATGACCTGAGTCATCGGCAGCAGCTTCTCCAGCAGACTCCAGACGATTTCATTCAAGGCGATCGCCCCTGTTCCGCCACCTAAAAAAAGAACGACGGGTTGCCGCGAATCAAGCTCAAACGACGCAGCCGCTGTGGCTCGTGATGGGATCGGAAGGCCCGCAAACCGACAGGGGGTTGGAACTTGTTTGCAGGTCACTCCTTTAAAGGGAGATACTTCGTAGGAAAAACTCGTGGTCACCATTTGACATTGCGCAGCCACCGCTTGATTTGAAAGACCTGGAACGGCATCCAGCTGATGAATGACGCACGGAATTCCTCGCCGAGCAGCATCGCGGATAATCGGAACGCTCGTGAAGCCTCCGGCGGCAATCACCAAGTCTGGATGTGTCTTGGAGACCGCCTCATGCGCTGCACGTTGGGCAGCCAGATAATTCCACGGCCACGTCACCCAATCGAGGCTGGGATATCGAGGAAATTTTGCCACTGGAATAGGATAGAACGGCCATCCTTCCCGCTCAATCACATGGCGTTCAGGACCCTCAGGCGTTCCGGCCCAGGCAACCGTAATAGCTGGCTGCTGACGCTGCATAACTCGAATAACTGCCAAAAGAGGTATCACTGGTCCTAATGTGCCACCGCCACAACATAAAATATTCACTTTTTTTGAGCTCTCAATCTCTTGCATATCTGGAAATAGACGCTACAAAACCACAGCCAATGCAAAGGGATAAGAAGGCTGAACTTCCATAGCTGATAAATGGCAGGGTAACGCCGGTAATTGGCATCAAGCCAAGCATTGACGCAATATTGAAGAACGCTTCAAGCGCAATCCAGCCGCCAATGCCCGTTGCAAGATATGTCCCAAACAGATCTGGGGCACGCTGTGCCAACCATAAACACCTCCACACAAGTGTCGAAATCGCCCCCATAAATAAAACGGTCATCAAAAACCCGAGCTCTTCCGCCATGACCGCAAAAATAGAATCCCCCGCTACTTCCGGTAAATACAGATACTTTTGCCTAGAATGGCCATACCCTAATCCAAACACCCCTCCTGAACCAATGGCCAAAAACGCCTGGTTAATGTGATAGCCAATCCCTTTTGGATCGAGCTCTGGATGCAGGAAGGTCATAAACCGAGCGGCCCGATAAGGGGTTATCTTGATCAAGAAAGCCACCAACCCGGCCCCACCTGCACCCAATCCCATAAACCATCCGAGTGGCGCACCGGCCACAAAATAGCACAGCAGGGCGCTCCCGGTAATCACCATCATTGAACCGGTGTTGGGTTGTTTCACCAGCAAAAACATGATCACTCCCAATGCACCCAAAAAAGGCACAAGGCCTCGATTCAACGAATGAACGTCTTGCTCATGTCGAGACGCAAGCCAGGCTGAGACGTAAATTAAAAAAGTAACTTTCACAAATTCTGAAGGCTGAAACGCGATTGGACCAAATTTTACCCAGCGTGATGAGCCGCTGATATGTAAACCGATTCCGGGAACATATACCAAAATCAGGAGCACGATGCTCAAAATCAAAGCAGGTAACGCAAACACGCGCCATTTACGGTAATCCGTATAGGCCACACCTGCAAACAAAATCAATCCCGGCAACAGTCCAAATTTAATTTGATGCTTTACGAAATACAAACTGTCACCAAAACTTTGATATCCAATTGGCCCGCTCGCAGATAGGAGCATAATCATACCAAAAAGCGCCAAGCCTCCGATGAGCCAGAGAAAAACCTTATCAATGGAACCGGATCCTCCCCGCATACTCAATGATCAATCAGAGCCAGTACGGCTCCAAATGAAGCAACTAAAAATGAAATGACCCAAAAGCGCATGACGACCTTTGGCTCGCCCCAACCAATCGCTTCAAGATGATGATGCAAGGGAGAACTTCGAAACAGTTTTTTCCCGCGTACAGATCGCGAGAGCCACTGAAGTAAGACCGACGCGGATTCAAGCACAAACGGAAAACCGATCAGCGGCAGCAAAAGTGGCTGATTCGTCAGCATAGCGACGACACCGAGCGCCATACCTAACGCCATCGCGCCGGTATCCCCCATAAAAAATTCCGCCGGCGTAATATTATGCCAAATAAATGCGAGCAATGCCCCGATCACCGCTCCACAAAATACAGCGATGTCCGCCTTTCCTGCTGCGAATGCGATCAATCCATAGGCACCAAATGAAGCCAGCAATGTTCCACCTGCTAACCCATCTAGGCCATCTGTTTCATTGACAGAAAATGAAGTAGCTACGATTACGAATACAAAAAATGGAATATACCAGATGCCAAGCTGGGCATTTCCCCAAAATGGAACATGCACAATGTCCCAATCGAGCTTTGTATAAAACCACCATGCAGCAATGAATGCGATCGCCGTATATGTGAGCAAGCGGTGGCGCAACTGTAGTCCACCTCCTTTTGGACCAATTTTTTTAATATTCAAATAGTCGTCTATCAATCCCACCAAAGCAGCCGTGACGAATGTTCCCAAGACCAATAGCGTCTGAGAACGTGACAAAAAATTCAGACGACACAAAAATGCAAATGACGTGAGGCGACAACCGAGCATCAAACCAATCATAACCGCCACGACCGTCCCCCAAACCACCACCCCACCCATCGTTGGGGTTCCGGCTTTCGCGGCGTGTAGTTTTGACATGATGGGAGCAGCGCTCTCATCGCGAATACTTTTTCCAAGTTTGTGTGCACGCAACCATCGAATGAATACAGGAGTCCACACGAGCGCAATCACAAAACAAATCGTTGTAATCTCCAGAATCCGTACCACGTCGATTGTCAGTGAATCCATAGCAATATGTATTTATTGAAAAAATCCTGTTTAAAAACGATGAGATGTGCCATGCTGGAGCGAAGAAAAACCGGAGGCGTATGCCGCATACGATGAGGATTTTTATGAGTGAAGCACAAGCAGATCGCGGTTTTAAACAGGATGCTCAAACGTTGACGAGAGTAAGGAAAAAACTACCACTCGCCCACAAAAGAGCTGCAACTAATGCGACTGACAGTAGCGTTCGACTGGCTAACGGACTGCTCTTAAAGAGTGCAAGCGCCATCACAATATCAAGTGCAACCGCACCAAGAGCAAATCCCGGTATAGCAAATGCCCATGGCCAGGAACGCACATCATCGATTCCAAGATAAATCGTGTAATGCATTGTGATAACTCCAGAGCGCCATCCTTCAGGCAATATGCGCCACAAAAAGAACAAACTCGTCGCAACAATGATACCACTCAGAGCGATAATTACCCAAAATACAAAATGGTCTTGCAGGGCAAGCCGCGCAGAAAGTTTCCATTCCATCCACCTCATGTGCCTATGGTACAGGGACGAAAATGATTTGTCATTCCCATAAAAACGGAAATCTTAACCCAAAAAAACCAACAAACGATGAGGGCGCGATAAATCACGCGCCTGCTGATGGAACATTGATGACTTCTGTCACCTCTGGGATCGTTTGCATAAGCGTCTCTTCAATACCAGCCTTGAGTGTGAGATCAGACATGGGACAGCCCACACACGATCCCTGCAAAGCTACCGAGACTTTTCCGGTCTCCATATCCACATCAACGAGTTCAACATTGCCCGCATGCATTGCCAGACCCTCACGAAGAGTATCCAAGACCTGGTCAATCTCCTTTAATAGCTGCTCTTTTGGTTTAGCAATCATATTATTTTGTATCAGGCTATCGGCTCGGTGGTATCTTGACAAGCCACAGCAGAAGACGTAACCTCAGCTCACATTTATTAGGGTGTCACAACTCCCCTCAGCACCCCTTATCTCTTACATATGGCTCATAAAAAAGCAGGTGGTTCTTCCGCCTATGGACGCGATTCTCAAGGTCAGCGTCTTGGCACCAAGCTCTATGCCGGTGAATTCGCCAAAATCGGCAGTATTATCGTTCGTCAGCGCGGCTCAAAAATTCGAGCTGGCAAAAATGTTCGCATGGGATCAGACGACACGCTCTTCGCCGTCGCAAGCGGCATCGTCTCCTTCACTCAGAAACAAGTCCGTCGCTATACCGGTGCGTTCAAGCACGTGAAGTTCGCCCACGTGACTCCACTGGCGGAGAAGAAGTAAATGAAGGATTGATCAAAGAAACACCCCATCAAAAGATGGGGTGTTTTGTATCGTCTCGTGTAGGGGCGTAACCTTGCGTTCGCCCCATACGAAGACCTATTTAATTGGAATGGTTTATTCTTTAGGGGCGATGACAAGCATGCGCCCCTACAAATCATTTTTTATCTCTTCTTCGTTGCGGCTTTCACAAAACCTAAAAAAAGCGGATGGGGACGGAAGGGACGGGACAGAAGTTCAGGATGGAACTGAGAGGCAACGAAAAATGGATGATTCTTGAATTCAACGATTTCGGCCAGACTGCCGTCGGGCGAAGTTCCGGATACGAAGAGACCGACCTTCTCTAGCTCCTCTCGATAGGCAGGATTCGCCTCAAAACGATGGCGATGACGTTCCATGATGAGCTCACTGTTATAGAGTTTTCTGGCCAAACTTCCTTTTTTTAATACACATGGATATTCTCCGAGTCGCATTGTACCGCCATAGTTTTGATCATTCATTTTTTCTTCCTGTTCGTTCATGAGCTGAATAACGGGATGAGAGGTATTTGGATCAATCTCCGTCGTATTTGCGTCTTTCCATTTCAACAGAGTGCGCGCAACCTCTACCGTCGCCAGCTGCATACCGTAACACAGACCGAGATAGGGAATCTTATGCTCCCGTACGTATTTGATCGCCATGAGCTTTCCCTCGATACCTCTCGTACCAAATCCACCCGGAATCAACACGCCATCCAATTTTTTCAATGTCGGCGCGAGAGTACTTGGATGTTTTTCAAAATCCTCGCTGTTTAACCACACGATCTCGGGCTTGCGATGCATTGACCACGCCGCGTGCTTAATCGCCTCGAGCACGGAGAGATAGGAGTCCGTCAGAACGAAATCACCAGTGGAAAAATACTTGCCCACGATGCCAATGCGCACAGGAATCTTTGAGGACAGGATGCGTTGATTCAGTTCTTTCCAACCATTCAATTCGCCTGGTCCTTTTTTGAGCTTGAGCTTTTCAACGATCCGATCAGTCACATGCTCGTCTTTAAAACGGAGCGGCACTTCGTAGATAGAAGACACATCTGGGGCAGCGATGACGTCCTCGGCTACCACGTTGCAATTTACACTCAACTTCTTTTTCCGAGGCTCATCCACCGCATGCGTTGAACGGCAAATAAGAAGATCCGGCTGTAAACCAGCAGCGTTCAAGGTACGGACTGCGTACTGAGTCGGCTTTGATTTCATTTCACCGATGCTATTCGGTACTGGAAGATAGCTAACCAACACCACTAAGACATCACGTGGTGCTTCGAGACGCATCATGCGACAAGCCTCGAGAAACAACACGTTTTGATATTCCCCCACCGTCCCACCAATTTCAATCAATGTAACATCCGCATCGGCTAGTTTTGCCGCTTCTTTGATACGTCCAATCACCTCAAGTGGAATATGAGGTACAGCCTCAACCGTCTTACCTCCATATCCCAATGCACGTTCACGATTAATCACGGTCTGGAATACGCTTCCCGAAGTCATGCAATTCACGCGATGCAGGTCTTCATCCAAAAAACGCTCATAATTTCCAATATCCTGATCTGTTTCAAGACCGTCTTTGGTGACAAATACCTCTCCATGTTCAATCGGATTCAACGTGCCGGGATCAACATTCAAATACGGATCAATTTTCACTGCCGTTACTCGTAATCCTCTCAGTTTCAACAAGGCTCCAATCGAAGCCGTCGCAATTCCCTTCCCCACTCCGCTCATAACTCCTCCGGTCACAAAAATATAACAATGACGACGCTGATGAACGGATTTGGAACGTGGCATATTGAGAAAAGTATAGCACAAATGCACATAAAAACCCCTCTAGCGCCTGTTTTATGGAGTCTAGGATGATTGCTGTCACCTCGACCGAAGCTAGCGCAGTGGAGGTCATGCCTAAGGTAGATACGCCTAGGGCGTAGATCTTTCTAAGAGATTTCTCCACGCCGCCCGCTCTTCGCGAAGGGCGGGGGTTGGTCGAAATGACAAAAATATCATGTCGTTTTTCGCATCACTTCATCCCCAAACGACCGACGCTGAGCTTGCTCAAATTCAACTGTTCCAGCAGTCATAGCTAAGGCGCGAGCAAACAGACGGTCAAGATTTCGATAACTGGAAATGGTTTTGGCTTTTTCAATTGGGAACCATTGCATCTCCGTGATCCCCTCCGCCCCCGTCAAACGAGCTTCCGCATCCGCCGGCGCTTCAAACAAAAAATGATGGATTGTTTTTTCATATAAAACACTTTCACGACGAAAGCGAAAACTCGTCGTTCCCAAAGGCGCGACATAGCGCAAATTCGTCAAACTTGTTTCTTCTCGAATTTCACGAATCGCCGTTTCAGCCAACGTCTCACCCAGCGCCACCTTTCCTTTTGGAAAAGTCCATTTCCCATAGCCATCTTTCATGAAAAAAAACTCCAAAATTCCGTTTCGCACACGATAAATAATACCTCCAGCCGTAACAATACGTTGGAGATTTTGCGTCCTACGACTTTGGAGGGGTCGTCGGCGTCGAGGTCGACGAACTCCCGGTGAGGAGTTCAAGGGCCTTTTCAAGTTGGGGGTCTCGTTCAGCATGATAATCATCTTCGGTTCGATCGACCTCAACGTCTGGAGTTATACCAACGTTATGAATCGATCTCCCTTTTGGAGTAAGCCACTCTGCAATCGTAATCTTTATTGCCATTCCATTCCCAAGCTCCATATAGTCTTGGACGGATCCTTTCCCAAATGTTTTTTTCCCAACAAGCTTCGCCATTCCATAATCCTGTAGTGCTCCAGCGACAATTTCTGAGGCAGAAGCTGATCCTTGATTGACCAGAACAATGGTTGGTATTTGTTTTAAACGCGCTCCACCAATACCATGATATTCATCAACCTTCTTGCCCTGTCGCCGTTCGGTGACCACAATCTGATCACCGACCCACTCACCGGCCACAGCGGTTGCTCGATCAAGAAACCCACCTGGATCGTTACGCAGATCGAGCACAATTCCTTTTGGGTCTTTGGTTAAAACATCCGTTACGGTCTTTGAAAATTCAGTAGCCGTATCAGCATTAAAACCTGTGATCGTGATCAAAACCACATTATCACGAAGAGCCTTCATTTGCACGCTTTTGACGAGAATGGTATCACGAACCAATGTACTATCAAAACGCTTTACCTCTTTTTTGTCATGCCCTGTTTTATCTTTGCTGTTCGTGATGCGACCAATAGATAAAACGACATGCGTTCCCTTTTTTCCTCGAATAAGCGCGACCGCTCGATCAACCGACATCCCTTCGGTTGAAGTGGCATCAATCGATAAAATAGCATCACCTGCTAACAAGCCGGCTTTGCTCGCTGGTGTTTCGGGTAATGGCGCAATGACCTGAAGCTGATCATCTTTAATACCAATCACCGCACCAACTCCATCGAACTTTCCCTGCAGAGACTCCGAAAAGTCTTGTGCATCTTTTGGAGAAAAAAATGTCGTGTACGGATCGCCCGTTGACCCAGCTAGTCCTGACAACGCTCCATAGAACATGGCCTGCTCATCAAGAGGTTGTTTGTAATATTTTGTTTTCAACAAATTCCATACATTCCAAAATTGCTGAAAATCAACCGTATCCGGAATTGTTGCAGGCGGACGGCTTCCAACACCGCGCACAGAAAAAAAAGAATTTTTCGTGCCGCCAAGAAAACCGGTAGCGGTTGCATCAGACGCGCTTAAACGACTCCCAAGAACAAAAGAAGCGATGGCCACCAACACAACTAAGATAAGCCATTTTTTTGTATGCAGAGAAGATAATGAAGAACTATCGGACATGATTGCAGGGTAACGTAGCCGAGCCTGAGTGGTCAAGCTCTATACCACATCGCGCAGAGTAAGCTTCATACTTTGTCGCTTCTCGTTTATAGTTACCCGTATGCATCCCCCCCCTCCATTTCATCGCCGTATTTTACCTTGGGTGTTTGTTGCCCTTTTTTGTGCTGCTGCACCTGCATTGGTGTTTTATACAGCGGGATATCGATGGAATCCAAATAAGGACAAGGTGGAACGAAATGGAACGCTCATCATCGATTCACAGCCGAGCGGAGCACAGGTATTTCTCAATGGAAATCGTGTAAAGGACACGACACCGGTCACGCTTCAGAATACAACACCTGGGCGTTATCTTATTCGAGTAGAAAAAAATGGGTATTCCGCATGGCAAAAATATCTCGATGTTCGACCAGAATACGTCACATTTGCCAATCGAATCTGGCTCTGGAAAATAACGGAGCCTCTATTCTTGCACACAGCGAGCGCCACCGTATCAGTATCCCTACCTTCTACGCCGCTCGCACCACAGACAGATATCCGTCTGCAGCATGTCAGTGAAACAACAGCGCTTGTACTATTTCAAAAATCCTATCCGGATACGGGCTTCATTCTCCCTCCCGGAAACTGGTCTGTTACTGCGCGTATTCCACATCACATCATTCTTCGCGATGGAGAGGAATGGCTGAGCGTCGAACAGAATAGCCCGTCTCCAGAATTTCATCGGGCCCATGGAGACAAGCTGCGCGCCTTTGAGGCAGGATCAACCATCCAATATCTCCTGATTCAAGGAAGCGAGGTCTGGCTATGGAATCCAAGCACAGAACCAACACTCCTGCTTCGAGATAGCGAGCCGATCATTCAAGCAGCCTGGCATCAGAGCGGTGAAAATATTTTGGTTGCAACAGCACATGCTGTTTCTGTTCTGAATCTCGATACCCGTGACGGACAACTACGCACCCACCTTGCAGACTTTGACCACATCAAAGACATGAGTCTGCTCAATAATAAAATCATGGTTACTGGCACAAAAAACGGCCAAACAGGAGTGTGGTCACTGGAAATTGAATAATTATAATTCTACCACTGCGTGATCGCCAATGACGAGCTTATTACCTCGAGGAAGCGTCTCCATGGAAGATGTGACGCTCGCGCGTTGGCCAACAAGGGCATCAACAATACGCTTATTACAATTGATCTTAGCTTCATCAAAAATAATCGAGTGTTCTATTTCCGTATTAAAAATCTCTACTCCATTTCCAATGGATGTGTAGGGGCCGATAAACGTATTTTCAATTTTACAATTTTCGCCAATCACAACTGGTCCGCGAATCAAACATCTTGATCCAATCACTGTTCCTTTCCCGATTTTAACCCGACCTTGGAGAATTGCCGTTGGATGAACGCTTGCCTCTCCTTGCTCCGCCTCAGCATGTGTCATCTCATTCAATAACAATGCATTCCCCTCAAGTAAATCCTCTGGTTTCCCTGTGTCCTTCCACCAGCCCGTGATTTCTTGATGACCTACCTTTGCTCCATTTTCAATGAGCCAGGTATGCGTATCTGAAATCTCATATTCACCGCGAGCAGAAGGTTGAATCGCTGCGACCGCTTCGAATACACGCGACGAGTAAATGTAAATACCCGTCACGGCAAAATCACTCGGGGGAAGAAGGGGTTTTTCGATGACCCGAATAATTTTTCCATCCAAAAATTCTGGCACACCAAAACGTTGCGGATCTTTTACGCGAGACAGAGCCAATAGACAGTCTAGGCCTTCCTCTTCAAACCGTGTTACGAATTCCTTAATAGAGCCCAAGATGATGTTATCGCCTAAATAAAATAAAAATGGCTCGTCTCCTAAATGCGACTGGGCATTTTTAATGATATGAGCCAACCCCTTCGGTCCACCTTCCTGTTCGAGATAAACAATGTGAAGATTCCAGCGTGAACCATCTCCAACCCATTTTTGAAGCTCCATCTCACCAGGATTGACGTTAATGATCACCTCGTGAATACCTGCTTCCGCAATCTTCTCCAACGCATTCCAAATCATGGGCTTATTTGCCAATGGAATGAGATGCTTATTCAAGGTATAGGTGATGGGTCGCATGCGCGTCGCCCGTCCTCCTGCCGTAATGAGAGCCTTCATAATCAAGACCTACCTTAGCTCGTCAGAGCGCTGTCATCAAGCGGTGCTGCTTTTGACATAAACTCCACTGGTCGCGTCACCCCCTTTGCCCCATATTGACCTTCGTAATATTCCAAATATGCTCCGCTTTTAATGCGCTGCCACCAGTCCTTGTTGGCCGTATACCAGGCAATCGTTTTGCGCATTCCATGCAAAAAAGGTGTTTCTGGATACCATTCCAATTCACGATCCGCCTTCGAAAAATCAACCGTATACCGACGGTCGTGTCCCGGGCGATCCACCACTGGCTGGATCATGTCTTTATTAAAACCCATTTCAAACAGAATGGTTTGTGTGAGCTCTGCATTGGTTCGTTCCGATCGGCCGCCAAACGTATACGTCTCCCCAATCTTCCCCTGCCGCAACACCATATCAACGCCCTTACAATGATCTTCGACATAGATCCAGTCGCGCACATTCATGCCATCGCCATACAACGGAACCTTCTTGCCCTCGAGAAGGTTGGTGATAAAAAGCGGAATAACCTTCTCTGGAAAACAATACGGACCGTAGTTGTTTGAGCAGTTGGAGATGGTGATTGGCAAATGGTACGTATGTGCCGCTGCTCGAACCATATGATCAGCGGCTGCCTTGGTGGCGCTATATGGATTGCGAGGCTCATATGGACTTCCTTCATGAAATGCACCGCGCGGCCCAAGCGAACCGAATACCTCATCCGTTGACACGTGATGAAAACGCACATTGCCATTCGCACGACAAGAATCAAGCAGTGTCTGCGTGCCTAAGATATTGGTGCGGATGAATGGGGCAACATCGCGGATAGATCGATCCACATGCGTCTCCGCCGCAAAATGAACAACCGCGTCAACTTTTTTGACCAAGCTATCTACAAGCTCACGATCACAAATATCGCCCTTCACAAATGAAAAACGCGGATCATGCTCTAACGGTTTTAAATTTTCCAAATTACCCGCATAGGTCAATGCGTCCAGCACAATCACCTCGTCTTCCGGACGATGACGCAACACGTAATACACGTAGTTCGTCCCAATGAACCCCGCCCCACCAGTTACTAAAAGTTTCATAACAGCCGTATCTCATCATAGCCTCCAGAAGGAAGCAACTATCACGCAATAATCCGTCTCGCTACCCACCAATAGGCCCGAAGGATTGGATTCCCGATATAGGTTAGTACTGGATTTTTAACATTTTCTTCTTGAAATTCGATGGTCGGACGGGCCAAGCGCAGGAGCTCCTTATCGGAGATCTTGCGTTCATGCTGAATGCGAGCGCGGCGGGTACCAATCCATTTCCAATAATCAGCGGTAAACCATTCGCGGTAGACTTTGACCTTCATCGCATTCCAACCACTCTTGAAGGAAAAAAGAAGGATAGCCAGATCCATGACAATCAACATGGGAGCAAGAACGATAAGCGTCCACCAGCGGTAGTAACTAAAGATGAGCACGTACCGATTGCGCTCCATCCAGTGATAGTTATTCAAATTTTTGGCAAACGCATACGCCTTCACAATGGTGTAGTAGTGATAGATGATAGAGCTCGGCTCGATCACGGTTTTCCAGCCACGAATGCGCGCTTGAAGTACCGAATCTGTATCTTCGTGATACATGTAAAACTTTTCATCAAACAATCCTCCACACTCATCCAGCGCTTTTACGCGACACAAGACCCCAGCGCCAGAGGCGTAGCCAATTTCTAAATCTGGATTTGTCTTTCGATCAATCTCCAATTCAGCGAGCGCCTGTTCTTTTGTAGAACGATATCCATTAGAATACCCAAAGCCGAGATAATGAAAAACATTGCCAGTCGTGTTCACTTTTCCGCGTTCATCACCTAAAAGGATCAACGACTGAACAAAGGCGATCTTCGGATCTTGTTCGGCTCGCTCTACGGCACGTAATATGTAATCAGGATCAACATCTGTATCTTCATTTGTCAGATGCACGTAATCACAACCAAGCTCCTTCGCTTTCTCTAAACCAAGATTATTGTTCCCCGAAAACCCAATCCACTCATCTTTAAAGATATAGGAAATGCGCGGTAGCTCTTTCCCAGACTTCGGCATCCATTTCTGCTCAAACCATGGCTGTACAGGAGCAATTTTTCCCTTTGATTCAACGCAAATGAGCTCCAAACGATCCTTGGGATAGTTGACGTGCTCAAGTGATTCCAT
>CAYRMN010000002.1:52825-69489 GCA_964425575.1 uncultured Gammaproteobacteria bacterium
GCACCGATCAATATCCCGCTCCCATTCAGCCGTTGGATAGGTAAGATAAATGATGCCTACTTTGGGATAATTGGTCATAGAATAGAGGTATTACGAAGACCCATTGCGCGTAACGTCGCGCGACGAGTGAGCGCCTTAGGAATATCTTGTAGAATCTTATACCACGCTGAGAAAAAAACCGCTGGTGAGGCAACAAACACCAGAACTCCCCTACCCATTTCATGGATGAACGTTGAGGCTAGATCGCCAAAACCCAATTTCCATGAACAATGATAAAAATAAATCATCCACTGATTGCGATACATCATGCGGCGCAAATGAGCCGGGCGCTTCCGTTCTTCGCGAATACGATTGATATACCCACGTGACTCTTCTTTAATGGCACGGCGATGAAACGCGAGCGCTTGAGGCTCAAACCAGGCGGTATAGCCCTTTCGAAGCATTCGGATGGCTACATCCACATCTTCCTTGTACATGAAAAAGGATGGATCATACAGCAAACCTTCCGGAGATACATCCATAAATGCCGCACGACGATAGAGAGCAACCGCCCCAGACACGCCAAACAATTTTTTCGCATCCTGAAGATCTGATGCGCACGAGGCTCGCCGACGACCTGCATCAATATCAACGACGTTAGCCAATGAATGATATTCCAAGCCAGCCGTATCAACGACCGTATCATCCCCAAACGGTTGCTGTTGATCCGAGGCCACAGTCCAACGATATACAACCCCGGTCACTGCGCCACACATCGGATCCATTTCCGCACGATGCACAAGCTTTTCTATACAATCAGGTGCCAGATACGCGTCGTCATTCAACACAAGGATAAACTCAGCATCATGTAAGGCGAGTAGATGATTATGGGCTGTAAACCCCGTATTCACATCACTCACAATCCATTGATACGGAATTCCGCTAGCTGTCAGCACCTCCTGTTCTTTTGCTACTTCCAGTGGATCGCAAGAATTTTCATACAAATACAAACCCCAGTCCGTAAAGGTCTGGGCTTTTAAACTCGCCAACACCATCGGAAGGTCGCGATAGCTTTTATATAAGGCGCTTTGAATAGCAACACGTGGCATAGTTACGAAATAAAGAAATCGGAAATCCAAGCAGCGGCGATCGGCAATGGTCGAACGAGAGAAATGAGGGCCGCACGCCAACCCGGCTGCCACTTCCAAAAATATTGCGACATGCTGCGCGTGAAATTCTTTTGCTTCCAGAGCGTCTTACGTTGAGCAAAGCTACGCCCTACAAGATCATGCGCTTGGATGCTTGGAACATACATAACCTTCATGCCTGCCTCTACGACCTGCTTGCAATAGTCGACCTCTTCAAACCAAATAAAAAAAAGTTCGTCCAATCCACCAAGTTTCTCAAGGGCGGTCTTTGACATGGCGAAATACGAACCACGTATCGAAGGGACGGATTGCTCCTTTTCATAATCAAAATCTTTCCACATATACATATCGAGCACACTCGGAAAGAGATGAGGAATTTTGAGGAGAAGGGCCAATTGTGACCAAACATCAGGAAAACGACGTACTGAGGGATAGGTTTTTCCATCCGATCCAATCAATCGCCCTCCTAAAACACCAACATCTGGATGCTGATCAAGATACTCAACTGTCTTTGCGAAGGCGTCTAGCGTAACCCGCATGTCCGGATTCAAAAGCAGCACATGCCGCGCATTCGCAACCTTGATGCCTTGATTGACTGCTTTTGCAAACCCAAGATTCTTTGTATTGCCGATGGTTATAACCTCTGGATAGCGTGCTGGAATCTCTTCAATACTACCATCATTTGATCCGTTATCAACCATAATAATACGTACGGAAATATTTCCGATGCAGTGATAAACGGTCTCCAGATTCTGCATCAAAAGATCCTTCACTTTCCAGTTCACAGTCACAATGCCTAGATCAGCTTTTTCGGATGACGTTGGTGGGATAATCCGTATTGTGACACTTGGGGCTGATGTGGAAGTCTCCATAAATGATATTCGAGTAAAACGGTATCAACGGACGAGTGAAAAGTAAAGCATGTCCAACGCCCCAACTCTTGACGAAAACATGATTTTTCCCCCCGCGTCTGTTATAACGGGTATAAATAGATGATACTATTTACAATCTTATCGCTATCTATGAAAATTCTGATTTTTGGAAAAGGCTATATTGGCACACGCTTAGCTGGAGCATGGCCAGATGCGGTACTCTCAGATGTTCGCATTGATGATCTCCCAGCAGTCCGAGCCGAACTTGAGGCACAACAACCAGATGCTGTGCTGAACGCGGCTGGAAAAACGGGTTCGCCAAATGTTGATTGGTGCGAATCACATCAGGTCGAAACTTATCGCTCGAATGTCATCGGCGCATTAACGCTCGCCGAAGCCTGCCAAGAAAAAAATATTTATTTGCTCCATCTCGCTTCTGGATGTGTGTATTACGGACCATCACCTGACCCACGCGGATGGCTGGAAGACGATTTCGCGAATCCAACCGCATTCTACTCACGAACGAAGTATGCAACCGATCTCGTGTTATCCCGACTCCCCAATGTCGGAATTGCGAGACTCCGCATGCCAATCGATCGCTTGCCAGGAACACGCAACTTAATTGATAAACTTTCGCGCTATCCAAAAGTGATCGATGTTGAAAATAGTGTCACGATCGTGGATGATTTGATTTCTACCTGCCATCAACTCATGGAAAAACGAGGCACGGGCATCTTCCATGTCGTGAATCCTGGCACCATGAAACACCGAGAACTTCTCGCGCTCTACAAAGAACTCGTTGATCCAAACCACACCTGCGAATGGATCTCCAACGACGACCTCGTCAACACAGGGCTAGCCGTGAAGGGACGATCAAACTGCATATTGCAGTCCCCTCGTTTAGGAGAGCTCGGTATTCACATGCGCCCAATCGAAGTCGCCCTGCGTGATACCATGGTAAAATACGCTGAAGCTGTCCGCACGCCAGCCACCACATGACCGACCAGCCAACAAGTATACCAACGATGACACCAACAGATATGGTAGATGTCGGCATTGTTATTGTTGTCTATAATCTGATTGAAGAATGTCTTTCCTCGCTCGCTGAAGCAATTGCACATAGCCGATATTCAACCAAGGTCGTGATTATTGATAACGATTCTCCAAAAGCAGATGTCGTGCAGCCGTGGGCAAACAAGCATCTGCCGCACGCGCAAGTGGTCATGCGAGGCTTTAATCATGGATTTGGACGGTCCATGAATTTTGGCGCTGCCATGATCAATGCAAAGTACTATTTTCTTTTGAACCCAGATACGATTCTGACAGATCCAGATATCTTAAATAAAATGGTGGAGTACATGCAGAGCCATCCGGATGTCGGTCTCATTGCTCCAAAAATTTCTAACTTTGATGGAACGCGACAAGATACGTGCCGCCGTTTTCCAGCCTGGTATCAGCCGCTCATCCAGCGCAGCGCTCTCTGCGAAACACGTTGGGGGAAAGCCTATCTCACGCATTTTCAAATGCACGATTTTGATCAATCGGACGAACGCAAGGTGGACTGGGTGCAAGGATCTGCCATGTTTCTACCTGGAAACATCTGGCGTGCGCTGAATGGCTTTGATCATCGCTATTGGATGTACTTTGAAGACATTGATCTTTGCCGACGAATCTGGGGCATGGGAAAAGCCGTTGTCTATCTACCTAGCGTGCAGCTACAACACCTCTATGGTCGAGCCTCAGCCAAAATTAAAAATCCTATTTTAAATATCCTCAAAACAAAAGCTACCCGTGCCCACTTAGCCAGCTGGGCAAAATACATGTGGAAATGGAAGTGGACACAGCTCCCAAAGCGAGAAACATAAAAATGGGCTCATATGAGCCCATTTTTCGTTGAAACCACTTCTGGGTTATACTTGCTTACAGGTCAAGCGTGCTGTTTTATATGCATCTCGAGCTGATTTTTCAGCAGTCTGGCGTGCCTCTTTCCACGCCTTTCGCGCAGCAGCAAGTTTTTCATCCGTCGCCTTTCGTGCATCTTTTCGAGCCTGCTCAACGCCCTTCAGCGCATCACGACGCGCTTTTAATGCAACCGTCATTTCGTCATGTGACTTATGTTCTTTAGCTGTCGTCAGCGCTTCATAGGAGTGATCAATCGCAGCTTTACGATCGGCGGTGTATTTGTCGCGTAATGCTTTGCGTGCAGCGCTGTCTGCATCCATGGCGGCCTTCCACGCATCGTCGCGTTGCTGCATCGCTGTTTTACGAGCTGAAACATACGCGTCCCAAGCTGTTTTCTGGCATGCGCTCACCTGCGCTTTATGCTCTGGCGTTTGCTCGTGAGTGGATGTTTCACTCGCAAGCGCTGCTGGGCCAGCTACGAATGAAGCGACTAAGGCAGCGGTTATAAATATGCGTTGTGTATTCATAGACAATTTATTGACCCTTATAATGGATCTTGCCTAGACAGAATAGCAAACTATCTATCTTTTTACACCTCTTCTTTGCGCTGCTCATCAAGTGTGCGTTCCTTATGCTGAGCTAGCGTCTCACGCAAATGGTCCTTAGCCTCATCAATTGATTTATAGAGATCATCCGAGCTGCGCTCAATCTTCAAAAGCTCACCAGGAACATCCACATTCACGGAACACGTAAAAAGCTTCTCTGTACGATGTTGCGCATCCATTTTTAGACTAACATCCAATTGCATGATCGCGTGCTGATACTTTTCCAAACTAGAAAACTTTTCTTCCACGTACTGATGAATCGCTGGCGTAAGTTCAATATCGCTCGCACGAAGGTTGATATTCATAGTGATTCTAGTTTAGCTTAAAATCCAAGCAATTGCACTTCGTCTTCAAGGAGAAGACCGTACTCGTCGCGCACCTTCATTTTTACCAGGCTAGAAAGAGCGATCACATCGGCTGCCGTAGCCCCACCTAAATTGACGAGAAAATTGCCATGCACCGAACTGACTTGCGCTTTTCCAATGGTCATTCCCTTCAACCCAAGTTGATCAATCAACCAACCAGCAGGAATTCGGTGGGCCTGCAACATCGCATCAGGAACTGTGACTCGACGTCGCAAACGCTCAATCAAATAATCGTCCGTGTACTCAACATTTTTAAACAAACACCCTGCACTAAATGCACCTTGAGGCTGACTGTCTTTACGCTTGGCCATGATGTCTTCTAGTTTTTTCATAGCCACCTCTTTACGTCCTGTTCGAAGACGCAACGTAGTTGAAAATAAAACATGCGGCTCATGTTTGAAACGACTATCACGATAGCCAAACCGGCATTCAGCATTCGTGTACGTTACCCGCTGATCTCGTAGTACATCATACGCATCCACGCTCTCCACCGCATCTCTCATCTCACCCCCAAAACAACCTGCATCTCCGTAGATAGCTCCACCGATCGTCCCCGGTACTCCAATTCCCCATTCAAATCCTTCTAACCCGGCTGATGCTGCTGCGCGAGCCAGCAAACCAGTAAAGACACCCACTTCAGCTGTAACGCGCTCACCCTCAATCGAATACGCACGACTGGTCGGCTGAATAACAACCCCCTCAAATCCCTGATCAGACACCAGCACGTTTGACCCTCCACCCAAGATGAACCAAGGTATCTCAAGCTGATGCGCCAGACGAAGCACATCCAGTATTTTCTCTGGAGAATCTCCAGTCACATATAGCCGCGCTGGACCACCGATTTTCAGATAGGTATGTGCAGCCATAGATTCATCTCGCTTTCGTCATGATGTTTTAGATAGCCTTTCTTATGGCTCCATCGATATCTCCCGCACCCATACAGATAACAATATCTCCAGGTAGAGATGCTTCCAAGATACGCTGAACAGCCTCTGTTGGCGAGGCAGCATACTCCACCATGCGTTTCACTCCACGATCCGCATCGTGACGAGTAAGCGCATCTACAAGATCCATCGATGAAATGTCGTGGTCGATCGATGCGTCGCGTCCAGCGACATCGTAAATTTCACACACCACAAGAATATCAGCTTGATCAAAAGATGGAATAAATTCCAAAAAAAGATGCTTCGTACGATTCCGATGATGCGGCTGAAAACAGAGCAAAATACGTCGATCTGGAAATGCATCATGCGCCGCCTGAAGCGTAACGGCTACAGCTGTTGGATGATGACCGTAGTCTGAATAGATAGAAGCGCCGTTCCGCTCCTTCAAAAACTCAAAACGACGCCAAATGCCCTTAAAATCCTGAAGAGCGGATACGACGGCACTGCTCTCAGCTCCGAGGGCACGAGCCATCATGGCCGCTGCACCCGCGTTCAATGCATTAAATGTTCCTGGAACCGCAAGCACCACATCTGATGCTTCGAACAAAAGAATTTCTACCCCCTTCTCCTCTAACCCAGCTTGTTCTGAAGCAATCAACTCCATCACTCGCAAATCAGTTCCATTCGCCACCACCACCCCGCCTGAACGGACTTGCTGCAACAGCTCACGGAAACAGTCTTGCAGGCTTTCGATGGTTGGAAAGACATCCGTATGATCCAGTTCAAGATTATTTAAAATTAATCCATCTGGCTGAAACTCCAAAAAATGGCGCGCATATTCATCGCCTTCAACCACAAACAGATCAGAACGGCCAAGGCGCAGATTACCCTCTACAAATCCTGGCACCTTGCTGCCAACCACCACGGTTGGATCAAGCCCTGCCCGCTCCAATATCAATCCCAGCATAGCGGTCGTCGTACTCTTCCCGTGCGTTCCAGCGACGACGATGGTCTTGGCATCCGTAAACCACTGACCAAGAAACGCAAAATTCGTCATCTCTGGAATACCGCGTTCTTTGGCTGCGACTCTTTCTTTATTTTTGTCTGGAGCCGCCGATGTATAAATGACCAATTCACATTCAGCCGGAATATTCTCTGCCATTTCACTTATTGCAATCTGCGCTCCACGTGCGGCAAGAAAATCCGTTTGATCATTCCTTACAAGATCGGAGCCAGAAATCTGAACACCGGCCGCCAGTAAAATCTTCGCGACCGCACTCATATTGATTCCGCCTACTCCAATCAAATGGACGTGCTTGAGAGCCTTCAGATCGATCATACTCAAAGATTACGCGATTTCATCAAAATTGAAAATGCCCGGCGGGAAGCCTGGGGCAAGGAAGAAAGGACGGGCCTCGATCTAGGGTACTTCGGGATAGGGCTTGAAGATAAATTTAGCTTTCTCTACACCTTCATCATACTCCAGTGGCTCGAGCTGCATCCCCGTTGCGCTGGTCATAGCACTGACGACGATGCTAAGGAAAGCCCATGAATCACCTACACGATCAGACATGTTTTCGTCACAGAGGACCATCCAGCTTGATTTATATTCTATGACTCCGCTTGGAGTTCCTCTAACCAAACTTTTAATGATCCATGTCCCCGTCCAGTCAAAAATGAGGATATCTTCAGCCTGTGGAGTTGTATAGCGAGCACCCTCTCCCCCCTGAAGGACAAAACGATCGCTCTCAAACTCTGTCGCATCACTCATGACGCATACCTCCTTGCACTTCTCTGGTGAGCTTTACTTATCAATAGAATCGATTTTTGTCTATGTATAGACGTCTCCCTCTCATTCGCGTACCATGGTTTTAATCGTTTTTAAACCAACCTATGGTGTAACTATTTTGATCTGAGTCTACCGATGGGCGGGGAAACCCCGCCCCTACAGCGTTTACATATTTATCCCATTTCCCATGCCTACCTATTCCCATCTCTCCGCGCAAGATACGGAGATCATGAATCTCGCCAACGAGGAAACTGAGCGCCAACAAGATGGTTTAATGCTCATTCCATCAGAAAATCATATCTCTCCCGCTGCCCTTGAAGCGCTCGCCACGACACTGAGCGACAAGTACGCCGAGGGGTATCCAGGACGACGCTATTATTCTGGTAACGAAGTCGTCGATAAAGTTGAACTGCTGGTTCAAGACCGTGCTAAAGCACTCTTCAAGGTTCCGTACGTAAATGTCCAACCCTACTCTGGAAGTCCAGCAAATCTAGCTGTCTATACAGCCACCATGGAACCAGGTGAGGCCTTTCTTGGTCTTGATTTGATGAATGGCGGACATCTCACACATGGCTGGAAACACAATCTGACTTCCAAGGTTTGGAAAAGTTTTCCCTATCACCTCAAGCCCAATGGCGAAACAAATCTGGAAGAAGTTCGCGCACTTGCCCACGAACACAAACCCAAATTAATTTGGTGTGGCGCAACCGCCTATCCGCGTGCGATTCCTTTCAGACAACTCGCAGAAATTGCAGATGAAGTCGGCGCCTACCTCGTCGCAGACATTTCTCACATCAGTGGGCTGGTGGCTGGTGGCCAGCACGAGAGCCCAGTGACCTATGCTCATATCGTAACCACCACCACGCATAAGACACTGCGCGGTCCACGCGGCGCGCTCATCATGGTGACGGAGAAAGGAATTGCCAAAGATGCGGATCTACCGATGAAGATTGATAAGGCAATCATTCCAGGCCTCCAAGGCGGACCACACATGAACACCATCGCCGGTATTGGCGTCGCCCTCCACGAAGCATCACAACCTGCATTCTCTGACTACGCCCGACGTATTGTGGAAAATGCGAAGACGTTTGCTGCCGCGTTGATCGAACAGGGGTTTAGTCTCGTCACTGGAGGTACTGATAATCACCTCATTCTGCTCGACCTGTCCCCGAGTGGTGTCGGACGAGGCAAGTTATTTCAAAATGCTCTGGAACGTTGCAGGCTCTATGCCAACATGAACACCGTTCCGAATGAACAAGGCTCTGCCCTCTACCCCAGCGGTCTACGACTTGGAACGCCAGCCGCGACCACCCGCGGCATGGGAGCAGCGGAAATGAAACAAGTAGCCGAATGGATCGCGCGCGTGGCGAAACATATCGAAAAATTTCAGCTGCCCACTGATAAAACAGAACGAGCAGCAATGCTAACGCACTTCAATCAAGAACTGCTGACCGATCCGTTCTACACCGAGATGCGAGAGGAAGTGAAACAGATGTGTCGAAAGTTTCCAATTCCAGCCAGTACCTCCCCTAGCCCCTCCTAGGCTAGGAGGGGTATCAATCATGTTCTCCCCCTAAACTAGGGGGAGTTAGAGAGGGTACTTCAATTACTATGCAACTCATCAACGGAAAAGCGCTGGCGGCTTCGATCCGCGAACGCGTCAAGCAGGATATTGAAACGCAAGGCCTACACCCAAAGTTGGCAGTTCTTTTGGTTGGTGATGATCCAGCTTCAGAGATCTACGTCAAACTGAAAGAGAAGGCGGCACAGGAGGCAGGAATTGCAACGGATATTCGACGACTGCCGGCCATGGTTAGCGATACGGATCTCAAACAGATTATTTCTGATTGGAATTCGGATGAGAACGTAGACGCCATCCTGGTCCAACTCCCCCTTCCGCCTGGACATGATGCAGATGATGTCATCTCGGCCATTGATCCAGCCAAAGACGTTGATGGGTTTCATCCTGAAAATGCCAGTTCTCTCCTTGCAGGTGAGGCGCTGATTTTTCCGCCAGTACATGAAAGCATCCTTCGTCTCATTGGTGCGGCAGGGACGGATATGCGCTCGGCCAAAGCGGTCATCATTGCCAACTCAGATACCTTTGCTGAGCCGTTAGCGCACCTCCTTACCACTGCCGGCTGTTTTGTAGAAACATATTCACCTGAAGATCTTGATGTACGAACAACACAACAAGCAGACATCATCGTCATTGCCATCGGACGTCCCAATTTTCTAACCCGCGATCTGATCAAATCAGGTGCCTGCATTATTGACGTGGGTACCAATCGCGTTGGGAAAAAAACCGTTGGTGATGTTGATGTCGAACATATTCAAGACATTCCCGGCTGGCTCTCCCCCGTTCCCGGCGGCGTTGGCCCTATGACTGTCGCGTTGCTTTTGAAAAATGTATTGGAATTAGCAAAACGACGTCGTTAGATAGAAACCTGTTCAAACCGGATGAGATGCGCCAGGCTGGAGCAAATAAAAACCGGAGGCGCCCCGCTGCTCATAAGCGGCGGGGTGGTGAGGATGTTTATGAGTGAAGCCTAAGCAGATCGCCGGTTTAAACAGGCTTTTAGATCTCCATCCCTTCTCCTAAAACCGTTCGTAATCGTCGCCGTCGAACATGATAGGCTACCAGCATAATGGCGGCGATTTCACATCCAAATTGAATCAATACTTCTGGCGCAACAATAACCCACGGTCCACGATCAGACATGAATATGCCATAGGTAAGGTACCCGGTAACAAAAATGACGAGATGCACAATGACTAATAACAATGCGTCTTGCCGAGTTGGTAAGCGCTGTGAAAACGCCCAACGACAAAATAAGCAGGTGATCAGAAACGCGAGGAGCCAATTCACGGCACTCAACAAAAGCAGCGGAGTCGTACTCGGCAGGATATACAAAACGGATGCCAAAATCGCCGCGACCGAAGCGACAAAGTTTAGGACGCTGATGACAAAAAAACGAAACCACATAAAGATGATTCTATTCTAGCATGTCTTGGCTACTAACTCACCTCACACGCTCCCTGACATCCCGAGTGAAGTCTGACGGAGCTGAGGGATCGCTTCGTTGAAGTCAATATCTACTTCGAATTCGAAGGGATTCTCCGCCCTAGGCGGATCTGCCTTGGGCATGACTCCCCTCTTTGTAAGACTCGTCGGTCGGAATGACAAGCAGGAGAGATATTTGATGATAGTCTTCGGTAAGGTGTGCTATTCGAATAACATACTGAGTCGCTGAAGAATAACCCCGGCAAAAAGCAGCATAATGGCCGTTGGCGTAAAAACGCGCCACCATATCGCTCGGCCTCGTGTTTGACGATGCATCATGTAACCCGCGGCCACCACGATCAAAATATTCGTTGTGGCAGTAAATAATGCGCCAATGGTCCCAATCGTCGTCAAAAAATTTCTGTCCCCAATCCATAACAACGCGAGAGGGCAACCAAGAGTCAATACCCAGGCCCAAAAACGAGGCATGGAAAAATCAAGCCGGTAGGCAGCCTGTAAATCAAATACACTGGTAATAAACGAGGTCACAACGGCAAAAAAGCCAAGGGCAGGAACCAACCACCACAGCGCCACAGGAAATACCGCTGCGAATGCCATTGGATTCGCCGCATCCTGCTGTCCCATCACTGCATATATCACCACCCCAAACCCCCAAGTGAGTACCGCTGCCAGTACCGTGCCCAAAACAACATTCCAGCGAGTACGATGAATGTTTCTCCCTGTCATTTCATGAACCTCAGGAATAACTGTTGTGCCAGACAAGGCGAACAGAAAAACTCCAAGCGGCGCCAACATCAGCCCCCAATTGCCCATAAAAAACCTTGTCCCATCAATCTGCGGAAAAGCCAGGGCGATCATCAAAAGCATAAGTGCAATAAGCATCCACGTCAGCACGGATTCAATCTTGGCAACGAGTTGTAATCCAATTGTAACGATCACAATGCCTCCCAGCCAAAACAGCACCTGCCACATCCACACCGCATCAGGCAGACCAACATGGGCTGCGATGACTGCTAAAAACTCTCCGCCCAAAAGGATATAAGCAAAACTCGCCCCCATGAGCTGACAGGAGTAGGCAAAGACGCCAATCCGTTTTCCCCACAATCCAAGAATCTTCCCAAGATACCCTGGCAAACGACGCTTTTCTGAATCATGGGCGATAATTTCAATATACAAAAGATGTGTTGCCACAACCACACAGGTAACTCCGGCGAACACCACACTCCCAGCCACAACTCCTGTTCGCGCCACCATGGCTGGAATGCCAAAGATACCCGCCCCAATAATCGTACCCACCATGGCCAAAATCGCGCGAATTGCCGTCTTATGATGCGCTTTCATGAGCCTGAGTATACCACACACCTTTTCCCCACTTTTTATACACGCCTTCCTCTTGCGGGACCGAGTCGTGCGCGTTAGGGTACTCTCGACCTATGTCCATGCCAGAAAAAGTGACGCCTCAAAGCCTTGAAGCGGAGCAATCATTGCTTGGAGCTTTATTGTTGGATAAAGACGCCATCGTCAAAGTGGGCGACCGGGTGACCATGGAAGATTTTTACGCGGATAAGCATCGCGCCATTTTTGAAGCCATGCTTGAGTTGTATCGCAAACATGAACCGATCGACCTTCTGTCTTTAGCCAACCGTCTGCTTGAAAAAAATGAGCTAGAGCGCATTGGCGGACGAGCCTATCTCATTCAACTCTCAAACAGCGTTCCGACGTCCAGCCATGTCGTGACCTATGCCGACATCGTTCAAAAAAAGGCCACCCTACGACGCCTCATCAACGCCGCGGCGGATATTACAGGCATGGGCTATGATCAAGCAGAAGATGTCGAGAACCTTTTGGATAAAGCGGAACAGAAACTATTTAACGTTTCAAGAAAATTCCTGAAAGCCGGTTTCACTCCGATCCACGACGTTCTTGATACAGCGTTTGAACGCATCGATGAAGTTCATCGTGAAAAAGGAAAATTGCGAGGAATTGCGACAGGATATACAGATTTGGATGGGTTATTGGGAGGCTTACAAAAAAGCGACCTCGTGATTCTGGCCGCTCGTCCTTCGTGTGGAAAAACATCGTTAGCGCTCGACCTTGCACGCCATGCGGCGACCAAGCATAAAGTACCTGTTGGGATCTTTTCACTTGAAATGAGTAAAGATCAACTCGTTGACCGCATGCTGTGCGCCGAAGCTGGAGTTGACCTTTGGAAAATGCGTACAGGTCGCCTTTCAGACGATGGTGCTCAAGATGACTTTTCACGCATCGGTCATGCCATTGGCGTGCTATCTGAGGCACCCATCTACATTGATGACTCTGCCAACGCCAACATCATGGAAATTCGGACCAAGGCGCGGCGCTTGCAAATGGAGCATGGCCTTGGCTTGGTCATGATTGACTACTTACAGCTCATGGAATCACGAGGCGGTGGAGGCACAGATAACCGCGTCCAAGAGGTGACGGAAATTACTCGCGGTCTTAAATCCATTGCCCGTGAGCTAAACGTGCCTGTTCTGGCCCTTTCACAGCTCTCTCGTCAAGTGGAGCTCCAAAAACCAGCAATCCCACGCTTAGCCCACCTACGTGAATCAGGTTCGATTGAGCAAGATGCAGACATCGTTCTCTTTATTTACCGCAAAGCGGCGGATCGAAACTATCGACTAGAAGATCTCTCGCCTGAGGAACGGAATATCGCTGAAATCCACATCGCCAAACATCGTAACGGTCCGACGGGACTCGTAAAACTCTTTTTTGACGCCTCACGTGCCAGTTTCCGCAACCTGGCTAAACAAGAAGCAGGAGCTCCTCGCTTACCAGGAGGAAATGCTCCCTCACTCCCTGGAGGGCCAACGCCTCCAACCCCGTTTGACCCCAATACGCCAATTGTCGTGACCGAACCGAGATAACTTTTTCGACCTACCTGTCGGTAGGGGCGCATGCCATGCGCCCTTCGATATGCCGATCGATTTATGTCTATAATCGGTTGATCAGAGGGCGTGTGGCACACGCCCCTACGTAGGATACAAAAATCTAAAGAGGCTGGGTTTGACACCTTGACTAAGATACGATACTCTCTTCGCACTATGTTTGCTGTTATTAAGACGGGTGGAAAGCAGTATGTCGTCAATCAAGGCGACGTATTGATGGTTGAAAAACTCGAAGCCGAGGCAGGTGCCAAGGTCAGCTTCGATGTGTTGTTGACTGCAGAAGCCGATGGCTCTGTGGTAAATATCGGCAGCCCTATGCTAGCGAGCAAGGTCTCTGCAGAAGTCATCGAACAGGGCCGTGCCAAAAAGATCGAGGTTGTAAAGTATAAAGCCAAGTCTCGCTATCGCCGTCGCGTTGGTCATCGCCAACCGTTCACCAGAGTAAAAATTGAAAAAATTGGGTAAGAAAAAAGTCCGCCTCATAAGAGGCGGACTTTTTTGTCGTCCCGAGCAAAACGGAGTGACGTCGAGGGATCTATGAAGAAAATTTTCCTTATAGATCCTTCGACTTCGCGTCCGCTTCGCTCAGGACGACGAGGGGAATGAGCCTGTTCGTTTTCGATTCGTCAGTGCATCAGCCACGGTTGCTCCGTCGGCATATTCAATTTGTGCACCCGTTGGCAACCCACGAGCCAAACGCGAAATATTTAACGGTACGCCAGCGAGTTGACGCGTGAGATACAAAGCGGTTGTATCACCACTCACATCTGGATCAAACGCCAAAATGACCTCTTTGATGATTGAAGCTGGATCACGCAGGCGCTTGTAGAGTGCTGGCATCGCCAACGTTTCCGGGGTGCGACCTTCAATCGGATCTAAGAGTCCTCCCAAAATATGATAGACGCCTTTATATACTCCAGACTCCTCAATCACCTGCATATCCTGCGTTGTAGCCACCACACACAACTGTGCGCGATCACGGCTTGAATCTGCACAGATGCCGCAGATAGGGGCATCCGCCCACGCACCACACACACTACAGCGCACAATCCCGTCTGAGAGGTTTAATAATGCCTGCGCAAAACGACGGAGACGCTCCTTCGGCTGCGTGACTAGCCAATAGGCATAGCGCAAAGCAGCCCGTGGTCCAACCCCGGGCAACCCATCAAATTCCGCCGCTGCATCCCGAATAACCGAAGGAAGTTTGCTCATGTTCCCATCATGTCCTGCATGTCCTTGGCTAAATCAAGTCCGCCCATATCTTTCAATTTGGAAGCCATTAACTTTTGTACTTTTTCAATCGCGTCATTCACTGCATCGCGCATATAGCCTTCCAGTTTGGTTTTGTCAGACATCAAATCTGGATCAATGCTGGCAGATACCACGCGCTGATTACCATCAACAATAACCTTCATCTTTCCCCATGCTGCAGAACCCTCAACCCGTTCTTCTGCCAATGCCTGCTGAATAACCTTGGCCTTATCACGAATATCTTTGAATTGTTTGAGTTTAGAAAACATAGTGTAGACCTTAGGGTAGGCGGTGAGACGAAAGCTGTCAAAAACTTGCCCCTGTCGTCCTGAGCAAGTCCGCGAGTCGAAGGATCTACTCATTTGAGAAGATACTTCGACTGCAGCGTCGGACGCCTCCGCTCAGGACGACAGGGGTTACCATCGCTCTTTCTACGAACCTCACAGAGATTCACAAAAATCGCGGGCCCTGCACCACCAGCGGTGCAGGGCGAGAGTACTGTTGATCGAGCCGGCGAGACTCAGAGAATCGCGGCCTGCTCGACCTCGCTGATCGCGTGGCCGTCGTAGAGGTCGGGGCTGATCCGATAGAAGCGAAGCTGCTTGCCGACCGCTTCGGCGAAGGCCTGGAGCTGCGGGAAGGTCTCCGGGCCCATCACGGGGAAGTACGGAACCTCCACACCGGGAGCCGCAATCGCCATGACCTCTGCAGCCGTGGGGATCAGCTCCATGCGCTCGGCGTTGAAGCCGCTCAGCTCCTGGATCTCCGCCATCAGTGAAGCGTCGGCGATCAGGATGATGCGCGAATTTGGGGGGCTTCGACACCGCCCTGCACACCCACTCCCAGACAGCTCCGCGTGTGCTGATCCAGCGCCTGCATCCCCGAGCCCGGCTCGCCCGTGCTCATGAAGTGCCAGAGCTGCGCCCCGGCCACTCGCGCTACGACGTGTTGTTCGACCATGCTACTTCTCCCTTCGTTCGTACAAAAACCCTAGAGACTTCGAAAAACTGAAAAGTACGTATCGCCTTGTTGATCTAACTCAATGGACTGCTTAGGCCAGCTTCCATGAGTATCTTCTCCACTGATGGAAAAGACGTCTAACTGTAGGCTAAAATAAGCGATTTGTCAACCTAACTTCCCTTTGGCGTTTTGCCCCTCGTCTGCTAGACTGCAATCACGATTTCTTTGTAATGAATGTGGACTTCTTAAATACCAGTTATGAGCGGCAAGCGCGCCGCACAACCGCTCTTATTGCGGTATTTTTTACGATATTCGTTGGGGTTTTGTCTTCAATTGGAGCAGCTGCCTCCTATCGATCAACCACAAAAGGAACGAATGTCTTTGGAGAAATCAACAACCTACCCGTCATTAGCAACATTCGACAGTTGGTATTGGGTGAAAATGCGCTCGCTGAACGCCCTACCCAAGCACCAGATGGACGAATAAACGTCGTGCTTTTTGGTGTTGGAGGCGCAGGCCATGATGGTGCTGAACTCACGGATACGATCATTATTGGATCTCTCGATACGCAGCAAGGACGAGCCAGCATGCTGTCTCTCCCGCGTGACATGGCATATCCTCTGGGTGGCGGCAGATTTGAAAAAATCAATGCGGTCAATGTCTATGCTGAACGAGAGCATCCCGGCCAAGGTGCAAATATCGCTGCGCAAAGCATTGGAAAATTGTTAGGCGTTCGAGTCGATCACGTCGTCAAAGTTGACTTTCAGGGCTTTGAAAAATTTGTTGATACCCTCGGCGGTGTCGACATCAACGTTGAACGCAGCTTCGTCGATCCACAATATCCGACCCAGGATGACTTATGGCAAACTGTCAGCTTCAAAAAAGGACTGGAGCATATGACCGGTGCACGCGCCCTCATCTATGTGCGATCACGCCACGGAACGAACGGTGAAGGTT
>CAYRMN010000003.1:0-26085 GCA_964425575.1 uncultured Gammaproteobacteria bacterium
AAGCTCAGATATGTCATGGGGTTCTGAACCTTCTCGATCAGAGCGTTGATTGCCTCTTCAATACCATGGATTTTTTGAATGGTTTCATCGACGATTTGATTCGATTTTCGAACCAATCGTGCAATCTCATACAATGTCCAACAAAGAAATACCGTCACCCAAGCAAGAGCAATTGCCCCTACCAGAAAAAAAAGATCGTATGGTTTCATAAAGGGAGTATAGCACGATTACGCTGATCGAATCTCGGCTTCAAATGCCTCCTTTAATCTCAGTGTAATTTTTTCCATCATCGCATCTACTTCTTTTGATTCTAGCGTCCGATCAGGCGCTGAGAATTCAAGATGCATCGCTAACGACTTCTTGCCATGCGGCAAATTTTTACCCGTATACGTATCAAACCATTCAACCGCCTGGATACAGGCATCGACTCGTTTTATTTCGCGGGCAATTTCATGATATTCCGAGCGGACATCAACAATCACCGCCAAGTCACGTTTCGCACTTGGGAATGAAGAAGCGGGCGTATAATGCTTGCTCATGCGTGCCAGCGGAAATACCTTTTCCAGCGGCATATCAATCATGGCCACATGTTCCAATTTAAAGCTATCGGCAATCTTGGGTGAAATCTCCCCAACAGTCGCCACCAATTCACCATTCACGAACGCCTGCACTGTTCTACCAGGATGCCAAAATGAATCATTTGATAACCGTTTCCAACTCGCTTCTTGAATACCAATTTGAGATAAAAGATGCTCAACAAATCCCTTTGCTGTTTTCCAGCTGTCCTTCATCCCCAAAAATAACGCACCAAATTCAAGCTGCTCATCCGGCAAATTCTTCCAGCCTTCCATCATTGGATAATAGACATTTGCTACTTCAAATAAATGCTGCTGAGATACTTTCTCGCGATTCTCTGAGGCGATTTGGAGTAACGACGGAAGAAGTGTCGTGCGCATCACCTCCAAGTCTGCAGACAAGGGGTTCTGCACATGAAGCATGGAGGTCGCATCATAGCCAGCTTTGGCCAACAATTCTTTGGAAACAAATGAGTACGAATAGGTTTCAATCAAACCAGCACCTTTCGCAATATCTTTGACACGATCTTCCCATACAAGTTCTGGATCTATCGGCCGAGATGCTAAGCCAATAGGAACCACAGGCGGGATATTTGCATAGCCATACACACGAGCTATTTCTTCAACCAAATCACGCGCCAACTCAATATCATGATCACGCCACCATGGAACTGTAGCCTTGATCGTTTTTCCACTGAGAGAGGCTGTGAAACCGAGACGCTTTAGCACTTGAACCATTTCTCGAGGTGGCAGAGAAACACCAATCAAAGCATTCACCTCATCGGTCGTGATCTTAAATACCTCTGCCTTGTAACGCTCTGCTCGGACATCTGTGATGGCACTCACGACCTGCCCTCCCGCGACATCAAGAACAAGCTCAATCGCACGGGCTAAGGCATCAGGCAGCGCTTCCGTTGATAAACCTTTTTCATACCGCAATTGTGCATCAGTTTGAATGTTAAGCGCACGAGCCGTTCGACGGATAGAAACAGAATCAAACGTTGCTGCTTCAAGAATAATGGAAGTCGAATCTGATGCAATACTGCTCTCTTCTCCACCCATAATGCCTGCAATGGCTACAGGCTTTACTGCATCGGCAATCACGAGCATTGATTCTTCAAGTGTATAGTCTTTTCCATCCAACGCTTTGATCGTTTCACCAGCGCGAGCCGTTCGAACGTCAATTCCTTTTTGTATTTTCGTCGCATCAAAGGCATGCAACGGCTGTGCCAATTCAAGCAACACAAAATTCGTAATATCTACGATATTATTGATTGAATTGAAACCGGCGGATAACAAGCGTCGCTTCAACCACCATGGCGACGGCCCAATCTTCACCCCATCAATCCGAACCGCCATGTATCGCGGACACAGTTTCTTTGATTTTACCTGTACGGATATGGAAGACCCCTTCTTCGCCTTGCCAGATTTTGGAAGCTTTGCCGCTTTCCACACGAATGGTCGATTGAGAATTGCAGCTGCTTCGCGCGCCATCCCAACCATACCCATGGCGTCCACGCGGTTCGACGTCACCTCAACATCCATCACAACATTGTCAGATAATCCCAACAGATGACCAACCTCAATACCTGGGCGCATGGCATGCGCTCCTACGTCTTTCAAATCCAAAATCTCGCGCTCCGCGTGCGGAAACGCATCAAACAACCCAATCTCGCTCGCCGCACAAATCATCCCAAAACTCTTTTCGCCTCGAATTTCCGTCTCAGCCAGGACAACAGGCTCCCCTTCTCCATGCCAGCGTACTCGCGCGCCAGGCAGACCAACGGCAACCCATTGATCAACTGAAAGGTTCGATCCTCCACACACAATCTGAACGACCTTCTTTCCGATATCAACCTTGGTAATACGCAACTTATCCGCGTTTGGATGAGGCAAAACTTCTTGAATCCGCCCGACGACAACATTCGCTAATAATTCACCCTGTGGAATAATTTTTTCCACTCCCGGCCCAGACAACGAAATCCGTTTCGCAAATTCATCAGGCGTTTCTTTCAACGTGACATATTGTTTGAGCCAATCGTAGGAGATGAGAGAGTTCATAACTTTGTATTATTTTGCGGTTCGCTAGGCTGTTTTGGTCTGCTCGTCAAAAGAATAATACCTGTTAACAAACCAGCAGGAATTCCAATGAGTAGGGTTAAAAATGCAAAAAAACCAATAGAAACATTCATGATTTTCATGGCTGTATCCGATTGAGTCGCGCCGTATGGTCCTACTTGGCTATTAATAATAAAAGAAAAAATCGTTGTACAAACAATCAGAAAAAAGAACAAAGCAATTGGCGCTACAATACATCCAATCCCAATGGTTCGTTTTGAAGCCATATCATTTTAAGATTTATTTTGCGCATCGTCCCCCGTCTTTGGTCTGCTTGTTAAGAATATAATGCCGACCACTAACCCAACCGGGATACCAATGACAGATATCAATCCAAGAAAGCCCAATATCACATTCATAATCGTGGCAAACACACGTATTCCATTGCTCGTTCCTCCGCTCACAACAAAAGAAAGAATTGCGAATGTAAACAACGTGAACACCATCAACGCAATCGGAGCAATGATGCAGCAAATACCAATCGTCTTTTTTGAAGCCATATCGTTAAAATTGTTTCAAAAATGACAAATCGTTTTTATAGAACATACGAAGATCATCGATGTGCAACCCTTCCTTCATCATATACGTACGTTCAACTCCCCAACCAAACGCAAAACCAGAATATTTTTTCGGATCAATATTCGCGGCCTTCAAAACATTTGGATGGATCATGCCAGCGCCTCCAAGCTCATGCCATCCACGTTTGCACGCTTTGCATTTTTGACGATCGGCACCTAATCCAGTCCCATGGCAAACACCACAAGAAATATCTACCTCGAATGAAGGTTCCGTAAAACGAAAATGAAATGGACGTAGACGAGTTTTTCGATCAGGGCCAAAAAATGACTTTGCAAAATAATCTAATACGCCGCGAACATGAGCGATCGTCACGGTTTTATCAACATATAACCCCTCAAACTGATGAAACATGGGCACATGCGTCGCGTCGCTCTGACGGCGGTAACACTTGGCAATATTGATGATGCGTGTCGGAAATTCATTCCGCTCTAGTTCACGCACTTGCGCATTCGAGGTATGAGGCGTCAGCACCATTTTCCCTTTCTTTGACGGAGGCGCAGCCATGAAGAATGTTTCCCATTCATCACGCGCTGGATGGTCTGGCGGCATGTTTAGCGCTTCAAAGGCGTACCAATCCCAATCAACTTCTGGATATCGAGTGCGCGTAAAACCGATTTTTTCAAAAATGGATGAAATCTCTCGGATTGCCTGCGTCACCAAATGCAAATGGCCTTCTGGAGGGCGAATACCTGGCTCTGTCACGTCTTCACGCTCTTGCTCGCCGAGCTGAGATAACATCGCATGATCAAACTCCTGACGCTTACGGGCGATCGCTGCGCTCGCCTCTTGTTTTATCTCATTGGCCAATGCACCAAGCTTAGGTCGCTCTGCTTCACTGACCTGCGCCAATCCTTTCAATACCGACGTAAGCTCGCCTTTGCGACCAAGATACTTAATCTCAATCTGCTCGAGTTCGACAGCGTCTTTAGCTCCTTTGACTGCCTGATCAATGTCTAATTGCAGCGCATGTAGTGTGTCTATCATAAATTCATTGTAATCAATCTTACTATCTCATTTTCCCCCGGGGTTTGGGGGCGCCTGCCTGTTCGAGCGATCTAGCGCAGATCAGCTTCAGCTGATCCAGGCGTTGAGCGAGGTCAGCCGCCCCCAAAATCTTTTTTGGTACTTTTGCGATTTGGCAAAAAGTACACCCCTGAGCGAATAGTCCACATCCTACCAGAAAACCGACTACCGAACCAAGCCCCACACCCCATGAAGAATGGTGCCCCCATATTTCGACAAATCACGCGCGCTGATGACAGCCACAAGCAGTAACAGCAAGACAAACGCGACATTGTGGATGGTCGCTTCAAGCGTTCGACTCATCGGCTTACGGCGGAGTTTCTCGAGCGCTAAAAACAATACACGGCCACCATCCAACGCAGGAATCGGCAAAAAATTCACAACTGCTAAGTTGATTGATAGAACAGCCGCAAATTGCAGGAGCGGAATAATTCCCTGCTGAGCGATTTGTCCAGTCATGACGGCAATTCCAACAGGTCCAGATAAATCCTGGGACAATGGACGACGAGCAACCGCGTCACGAATAAGCTCACCAAACGTCAACACAATTGCTTTCGTATATCCAATCGTAGTAAGGACAGCAGCTCTCATTGCCTGAGGTGGTGAAAAAGAAACGCGACCAACATCTGAAATCCCAATTCCCAAGGCGACTTTATTTGCTTCTTTCAGAAAGGCTGGAGTAACCATCAATACCTTTTGCTCATGATTGCGGAGAATCGTGATAGGAAATGCGTTTTCTCCCTTTTGCGCAATTAGGTTACGCGTCTCATCAGAATTTTGTGGCTGTTTTCCATCAATCAACACAACTGCATCATCTGACTGTAATCCGGCTTGGTCTGCTGGAGAACCTGAAACAATCTGCGTAATTCTAATGGAATGGTCTTGAATACGCGCTCCAGCTGGCAGATCTTCAAGAGCTGTGGTCGTACCAATACTGAAGACCACCGCAAATAGAATCGTGGCTAACACCCAATTCATAAAGACCCCAGCCGCCAAAATAATCACCCGCTGCCAGATAGGTTTATTATGAAACGAATCCGCTCCGCTCTCTTCTCCTGGCTGCTCCCCCTTAATCCGTACAAATCCTCCAAGTGGGAGCCAGTTGATGGACCAAATGGTGTTGGTATATTTTTTCTCATCTTTTCTGCCAACTCGTATCCAGCGTCCCGCCTCTTTAACAAATCCAATCAGGCGTGGCGGAAACCCATACCCAAACTCATCTGCTTTCACACCAAATATTCGTGCTGCAACATAATGCCCGGCCTCGTGGATTAAGACCAATACGGATAACACTAACAAAAAATAGATCAATGCCATGTCTGACAGTGTGGCATTATTTCAGATGGGAGGCAATCGTCTTGGATTTACAATGTAGAGGCGTATGCTTGCCATCGCCCTTGCAAGGATCAATTCTTCCAATTTGATCTGTTTTCATATGGGATGAACACAAGGTTGCGCCTCTAGGCCTAAAAAAGAAAAAGACTGGGATGTGGAGGATTGAACCATTGCGCTACACTTGACAGAAATGGCTAAACTCTGCTAAGAGCTTAGCACTCCTAGGTCAACCCCCAGGAGTACGAAAGGCGGCTTCATCGTGTATACTCGAGGTTCATTCCAATTCACGGGCGCGCTGGCAATGGTGATGGCGCTGGGATGGTTCGCTTCGATGCCGGGCTGTGGAGGCGTAGAGACTCCCTGCGACGAGGGCCAGGATCGATGCGGCGAAGTCTGCGTCGATCTCCAGACCGACCCCAAGAACTGCGGCACCTGCGGCAACGCATGTTCGGACGGGGAGATCTGCGAGAGCGGCGCGTGCACCTGCCCTGCAGGCACCGTGAAGTGCCAAGGGGAGTGCGTGGATCCGATCAAGGACATCAACAACTGCGACTGCGGGGACGGGAACGGGACCAACAATCCGGCGGTCGCCTGTTTCCATGGCAACTGGCTGCAGTGTCCGGATACCTCGCCAACCTTCAACTTCTTCTGCTACTACGGGTCGGGGGTGGGAAACGAATACCCGGACGCCTACCTCGGTGTGGCGGGACGGATCAACGGCGGCCCCCAGATGGACCCGCTCATGCTCCTGGCCGGGACCCCGGACCAATACCCGGCCGTCTGGAATGACCCGTTCAACATGACGGGCGACCGCGTGCTCTTCGGCCTGAACGGCCTTCCGTCCGGGGCCACGCTCCAGCTCCTGCCCGGCGTCCACAACAGCCCGCAGTCCAAGACCATGGTCTTCCTGTGCGACCCGAAGGGCTGCAAGGGCAACGCTCTGCATTTCGGCTCTCAGGGAAAGGCGGACGGAGGCATGTGGCAGGGTGAGGCGTTCGGGACTGTGAGCCTGACCCCCGATCCTGAGACGGGCCGGCTGGCCATCACCTTCACGACCCCCAAGACGAAGCCCTAATTCAGGGCCCATCCGCAACAAAGAGTCCGTCACGATACGTGGCGCTTCGCTCTCTGTCGTGACGGACGGGCTCTTGTTTCTTATAAAATGATTAGACGCGTTAGTTCTTCAATTTTCTCCTTGGTCATATCTCGTGTTCTCGTTTCCAAGTTCAAGCGCAGTAACGGTTCCGTATTCGAGGCCCGGACACTGAACCACCAATCTTGATCTGGATTGGACGGATCGCGGAATTCCATGCGAATACCATCGATGTCGGAAATTGAGCTGGCGAGCGACACATACTTTTCACGGATATGGGCCATCACGGTTGATTTATCTTGAACCGTAAAATTGATTTCACCGGAATGAACATACCGCTGTACTGATGTCCATATTTCGGAAAAAGGCAGTCTCTTGTCAGCAAGAAGTTTTAATACAAGCAGCATCACCAAATCGGTCGATTCTGCATTCGAAAGAGCCCGAAAGTAATAATGCATGGAAATCTCTCCCGCAAAAACCGCTCCCTGCTCTTTCATCTGATGTTTAATAAACGCATGACCTACTCGGCACATATCGCCTACCCCTCCAGCGGCTTGAATCATTTCTGAAACAGCCCAAGAAGAACGTAAATCGTACAGCACTCTGCTCCCAGGTTTTTGCAGCAATACTTCTTGCGCCAAAAGTGCAGTCATCAAATCACCCGGAACTGGAGCGCCCATTTCATCCACAAAACCGATACGGTCGGCATCACCATCAAAGGCAATACCGAACTGGCAGCCCTCCTTCACGACCAGCTCAGAAAGATCATGTAGCGTCTCTTGCTTGAGCGGATTCGCTTCATGGTTTGGGAAATTCCCATCTGGTTCAAAATACAAGGGAAGAACCTCAAGCCACGGGCAACGAGCGAGTAAGTCCGGCAAGACATGACCGGCCATACCATTACCAACATCAATCCCCACTTTGATGCGTGGCATGACTGACGGCAGAGCCGCGAGTTCAAAGACACGATCAAGATACCGAGAAAGGGCAGCGCGATCTTCCAAAACCTCCCCTGGCTTCAATACCCCCCCTAGCCCCCCCTTGCCAAGGGGGGGGATCATCGAATCTGATCGGAACGCGGCTTCGAGTTCCTCCATGCCACTTCCCTGCCCAATTGGACTTGCATCACCACGGACCAACTTAAAGCCATTGTATTTTCCTGGATTATGCGAGGCGGTCACCATGACACCAAGATCAACCTTTTCTGTCGACATACTCACGGCGCTGTAAAAAAGCGGCGTACTGCACAAACCGATTTTGATAACCTCAATCCCATAACGCGTTAGTTCATTAACAAGAGCCTGTTCCAGTGCTCCAGATGTCAGGCGCATATCACGTCCAACAAGAACACGACGAGGAGCAAAGACCGTTATCAAAGCCCGCACTAAACGACAGGTAAACGTTTCATCGATCTCCTGAGGCGAAAGGCCTCGGATATCATAGGCATGAAAGACGGAAGGGAGAGCGGAGGAAGTCATAGATATTCATTGACCCTGGTGGTCTTTTCTGGTAGTGTTTTATTGTAGATTCATTCCATTTTAAACGCAATTGTATGATGATTGGCTGGATTATTCTTATTACTGTTGGAGCAATCGCCCTCTGGGCCATTCTGGTCTATAACGGTCTTATTACCCTCAAAAATCGAACGGACGAAGCCTGGGCAGACATCAACGTGCAACTCAAACGTCGCTATGATTTGATTCCAAACCTCATGGAAACAGTCAAAGGCTATGCGAGTCATGAATCCGGAACCTTTCAAAAAGTTACCGAAGCTCGAACCGCAGCTATGCAGGCGACGAGTGTCGCCGATAAAGCCGTTGCTGAGGGTGCGTTGAGCCAAACACTCAAAAGCCTATTCGCCGTTACTGAAGCGTATCCAGAACTGAAAGCAAATACCAATTTTCTTCAATTCCAAGAAGAACTTTCTGATACAGAAAATAAAGTCCAAGCCTCACGTCGCTTTTATAACGGCAACGTGCGTGATTTCAACATCAAGCTCCAGCTCTTCCCAACCAACCTGATTGGTGGAGTACTTGGCTTTACCAAACGCGACTTCTTTGAAATTGCGGAGAATGAAACGGCCGTGCCTCAGGTGAAGTTCTAGCCACAGACGAGCACATCTATTTTTCGTCGTCCTGAGCGAAATGGAATGCAGTCGAAGGACCTATGATGAAATATTTCCTAATAGATCCTTCGACTTCGCTAACGCTTCGCTCAGGACGACAAGTAGCCAGAATAAAATTCTAAACTCGAATGTACTCCCAAATTGATAGCAATCGCCGGAAATCCTGGCTTCTTATCTTTTTTTTCACAGGCCTATTAGCGCTCGCAGGCTGGGTGTATGGATATGTTGTGACTGATATGGGTTCGGGCGGGCTTGTTTTTGCCCTCATCGTCTCAATTAGCATGACACTCGTCTCATGGTTTGCAGGAGACAAAATCGCGCTCGCAACAAGCGGGGCCGTTGAGCTAACGGAACGAAGTCAGTTTCCCCTCCTCTGGAATACTGTTGAAAATTTATCCATTACAGCCGGACTTCCCCGTCCTCGTATCTACATTGTTCAAGACGAATCTCCAAATGCGTTTGCAACGGGTCGTGATCCTGAACATGCGTCTGTCGCTGTGACGACTGGTCTGCTGTCATGCCTAGATAAAACAGAGCTGGAAGGCGTTCTGGCTCATGAACTCAGCCACGTTAAAAACTTGGATTCACGAGTGATGATGCTGGTTATTGTTCTTGTGGGCGCTCTTACCATTCTTGGAGATTACGTTCTTCGTTTTGGCGGTGGACGGCGGCGACGCGATCGGGACAGCGAGGGCGGTTCCGTCCTGATAATCGTCGGCCTCATCTTTCTGATTCTCTCGCCGCTGATTGGGCAACTGATCAAGCTCGCTGTCTCGCGTCGTCGTGAATATCTTGCCGATGCTTCAGGCGCGTTACTGACACGCTACCCAGAAGGATTAGCTTCCGCGCTAGAAAAAATTCGCGACGCCGGTACTCCCCTCCAACACGCCAGTAGCGCCACCAATCACCTATGGATTTCTGAGCCAGTTCCGACTTCCTCATCATGGAGCCAAAAAGTACAAGGCTTGTTTTCCACCCATCCCCCCATCAACGAACGAATCACCCAGTTGAGAGGTATGATTGATACACCATAATCCCACTTGTCGTCCTGAGCGAAGCGTATGCGAAGTCGAAGGATCTATAAGGAAAATATTTTCTTTAGAAATCCCTCGACGTCACTCCGTTTTGCTCGGGACGACGGATAAAGATACTCACGTCCTGCACAACTATGTTCTCCCCTGACCTCCTCAATCGTTTCACCACTCACCTTAAAGAAGCTCTGCAAAAGGCGCTCAGTTTTAGCGTGACCAACGGCCGGGATATTGTCGAACCTGGAGATCTGCTAGTGGGATTGTTGCGCGAAAAAGGATCTATTGGGGCAGAGATGCTGCATAAAGCTAAACTATCCCTAGAGGCTGCAGAGACACACTTTTCTGGCTCACCCAGTCAATCCGCTCCTGTTGTAACGCCGGATCTTTCGCCAATCGTTAAACGTATCATCGAAAAATGCGTACTAACTGCTCATCTATATGAGCATAAATACGTTGGCACAGAACATCTCTTGTCAGCTTTACTCACAGCTGAAGATTCCGCCCTGCTCGGTTTTTTTCAAGAACAAACAGTCGATCATACGCAACTGCGTGAACAGGTACTGCATGTATTGAAATCTACCTCGCGATTTCCAGACCTAACGCACGCTGGCGTTGACAACGAGGATATCGAGGAAGAGGTCGGAGAGACACAAGCTGGAGCTCCACGTCCTCATGGACAACGCCAATCGCGTACCTCTGCACTGGAAGCCTTTGCACGCGAACTCACCAAACCAGATTTAGCCGAAATTCTTGACCCCGTTATTGGACGTGAACGAGAGCTTGAACGCGTAATAGAAATCCTATGCCGACGTACAAAAAATAATCCCATTTTGCTGGGGGAGCCAGGGGTTGGAAAGACTGCTATTGTCGAAGGATTGGCCAAACGACTTGCGGCGGGTGAAGTTCCAGACTGTTTATATGGCAAACGCATTCTCTCTCTCGATCTTGCTCTGACCGTCGCCGGTACAATGTATCGCGGAGAATTCGAAGCACGCCTCAAGCAAATTGTGGAAGAAGCACGACAAGATCAATCCGTCATTTTGTTTATTGATGAAATTCATACCATTGTCGGGGCTGGTTCAACCACTGGGTCGCTTGATGCCGCCAATATCCTCAAACCTGCCTTGGCTCGTGGGGAGATTCATTGTATCGGGGCCACAACCTGGACTGAGTACAAAAAACACATGGAAACCGATGCTGCGCTTGAACGACGTTTTCAACCAATCACGGTTGAAGAGCCAACGGCTGAGGTAGCCTATTTGATGCTTCAAGGCCTCGAAGAGCGCTATGCGCGACATCATCATGTTCGGTATGAGCCGCAGGCCCTACATGCAGCCGTAGATTTGGCTGAACGGTATTTGACTGATCGTCTGTTTCCGGACAAAGCGATAGACTTGATGGATGAAGCTGCGGCACTTGTTGTCGCCCGACGCAGCTCACGCGAAACGCTGGAACGTCTAACTTCACTTGATATTGCCATTCAAGCAGCTGAAGAAACCAAGCAAGTAGCCGTAGAAGAAGCTCGACTTCAGGATGCAGAGGATGCCACACACGCCCTTAAACGCCTACAAAACGAACATCTGAGTTTAACGGAAGCAATGCAAAAGGCCCGAGAGAAAAACATGCCTCTTGTTACAGCGCGTGATATTGCCCAGGTCGTGGCTCGCATGGCTAATATTCCTGTCACAACCATTCTTGCGACTGAACGAGAGCGCCTTTCACAACTCGAAGATAACCTAAGGGTGATTATTCTTGGACAAGAACGTGCTTTGAGTGAGATGTCAGATGTTATGCGCCGGGCTCGACTAGGCCTGCACGATGCACATCGACCAAAAGCGGCCATGATGTTTGTCGGACCCTCTGGCACTGGAAAAACCGAAACAGCCAGAGCGCTGGCCAAAGAATTATTCGGCCGCGAGGATGCGCTGATCAAGATCGACATGTCTGAATTTTCCGAAAGCCATACAGTATCAAAACTGGTCGGCTCCCCAGCTGGGTATGTTGGCTATCGTGAAAGCACTAAGCTCACTGACGCTATTCGAAAACGACCTCACTGTGTCGTCCTGTTTGATGAATTTGAAAAGGCACACCCGGATGTTCAGAATATTCTCCTCCAAATTCTAGAAGACGGACAAATTACCGATGGAACAGGCCGCGTCATCCCCTTTCGCCATGCCTATGTCATCCTAACCTCCAATGTCGGCTCTGATCAGTTGGGGAAAAAATCGCTTGGGTTTGGTGCTGATGGGGATTCCTTTGAACGCATGGTCCGCAGTGAACTTGAAGGACGTTTTCGTCCGGAACTCTTGAATCGACTTGATCGTATCATTGTGTTCCAACCTCTCAATCCTCAATATCTCAAAAAGATTCTGCGACGTGAGCTGGATCAAATCTTAAAGAGAGTGGAGACTACGCAGCGTGTTGCCTGTACTGCTGGAGACGATGTGCTGGAGTGGCTTCTAACACAACCTCTACCTCCAGCCGAAGGTGCACGCGCTGTTCGACGACTTATTGAACGTGAAATTACCTCAGTTATTAGCCGTCTCCTCACAGAAAAACCGCAGAAAAGAAAAATCACCATGACGGCTACAGCGAAACGCTTAAACGTGGTGTAATATAGGTCGTATGGCACAAGGAGGAACAAGCCCATTACGACGTGATGAAATCAATCGCGTTAGAGATTTTTCGCGTTTACAAAATCTTGAACGCCGACAACAAGCCCAAGAAACGAATACATCTTCCGGCGGATATGAATCAAGCCTTGGCGAAGATAATAGCCACATGAGAGATGCGCTCGGTGCGTCAGTACTTGACCTTCCTGATGAAGATTTAGACGATGAGAATGAAGAGGAGGGCGAAGAGATAAATGAATTACCTTCAGCCCAAGCAGACAGTGCTGATCAGGCTGCCAAACAGAGGCAGATGACCAAGACCCGACAACAGTTTATTCCAACAGCCGAAGATGCGTTCTCGGGGCAGCAAACGAGCTCTAGCTCTCAAACAGGCTTGGCTGCTCAACGTACATCTCGACCAGCGAATGCTCCAGTGAGTGCACAAGAGTTTGAAGCTGAGAGGAATAGAGACATCGCCCAAGCCGCTGCGGCAGAGGCGCTTCAGTCCGAGGCCAACGATCTAGAGCGTCTGCAAGGAGCGACCGTAGAGCAGAAATCTGGTACACAAACTGACGGTGGAGAAGAACCTCAAAATGTTTTTGACGTCATCATTCGCGTGGTTAGACATAAAGAATTTGGGCTCCTCAAAACGTATATGAACCTTTTTGAGTCGCCTAATAAACTCATTAGCTTTGAGCTCTATTTCCTCGCGCTGTGTAATGCTCTACTCCAACTCCTCGCACCCATCATTATTATCGTCATTATCGTTGCAGGCGTCATTATGATGGCGCAAGGACTCTTGAAATAAGCCGGCTCTTTGTCGGGAGGCCGTTCATGCTACACTATGAACACCTATGAGCGATCGAACCAAAAAAATCATCTTTGGTGTTGTATTTGTTATAGTGTCTGTGGGAATCGGATATGCGATCTATCGCTTCCTCTTCCAGCCACTTCTACCGAGTACGCCCACAACGCCATCAACGACACCAATCGGCCAGCTTCCTCAAGCAGGTACAGGAGGAAAGAAGCCACCTGTTTCCACACCTCCATCTACAGGCCTCATTAATGCGCCGTCCATTCCACAACCACCCACTCCGATACCTGTCTCTCAAACCACGCTTTTACGAGATGGTGTGACGCAAGCCGTATCAGCCACCGCCAATGGACAAGGCGTACGATTTTACAATCCGGATGATGGAAAATTTTATCGTGTGCTGCCAGATGGATCAATCGTTGCGTTGAGTAATAAGCAGTTTTTTAATGTCAAAAATGTGAGCTGGGGTCATACTACGGATAAAGCCATTCTTCAGTTTCCTGATGGAAATAATGTTTTTTATGATTTTCAGGAAAAACGCCAAGTAACACTTCCTCAACACTGGCAAGATTTTGACTTCTCCCCTGATGACCAGCAGGTCGCTGCTAAAAGCATTGGTTTGGATCCGGATAACCGCTTCTTGATCGTCGCCAAAAACGATGGGAATGAGGCACGAGCCATTGAACCACTTGGAAACAATAGCGCAAACGTCACAGTCGATTGGTCACCAAATAATCAAGTAGTCGCCTTCTCAAATACCGGAGAACCACAGGGAGAAGGAGCTCAGCAGATTTACCTCATCGGTGAAAATCATGAAAATTTTAAGGCCCTCATCGCTCCTGGACGTGGCTTTGTTCCAAATTGGTCTCCAACGGGTCAGCAACTTCTCTATAGCGTCTACCATGAACGAAACGATCTGAAACCATCCCTATGGGTCAGTCAGGCTGCTGGCGATCACATCGGAGAAAACAGACGAAGCCTAAACTTGAACACCTGGGCCGATAAATGCGTGTGGCAAGATGAATCACGACTCATTTGTGGTGTTCCTCAAAACCTTGATACAGGCGCCGGACTTGATCGTAGCCAATTTGCTGGAGTCCCAGATGATATCTATCGCGTTGATCTTCAAACGGGAGTATCAATAAAGATAAGCGCCGCCGATCAAAATCATCCTATTCGACAACCTGTCCTAAGTGCAGACAAACATAAGCTCATATTTACGGATGCAGTCACGGGACGTCTGTTCAGCTATCAACTTCCCTAAGGACATGTGTACACGGGCGATCCGCTCCAGATTCAGAAAAATTTTTTCACTATGAATACTCAACGAACGGTCATTCTCATCAGCATCATCTTTCTGTTTCTGATACTGAGTGGCAACTTAATCTATCGTCAGACGCAATTCACAAAAAACAACTATCCAGCCGGCGATATTCCTCAAACAGTGATGGATCAGCTCCTCCCAAAAACCGTTCCAATTGATTCCATTCGTCCTCCAGCACTGCGCGTATCTGACCCCATTCGATATAACAGCCCTACCTCAACAGTCTCCATTATAGAATATGGAGATTTTCAGTGTGACTATTGCCGTCAAATGACTCCAGAATTAGAAAGCCTGGCTGCAGCCTATAAAGGGCGCGTTCGATTTGTCTGGCGTGATCTACCTTTGGAAGATCAACACCCAAATGCGCTTCAGGCTGCTATGTTCGCTCGCTGCGCAGGACAGCAAGGCAAGTATTGGGAGGCGCATGATGTATTAATGCAGGCCACAAGTCTGGGAGCAGCCATGCGGGATACAATCGCTTCTCAACTCGGACTCGACCGTCAACTGTTAACGGCGTGCGAACAAAATCCATCCATCACCGCAACTATTCGACAGGACGCAGAAGAAGCGCGAGCTGATGGTATCCAAAGTACGCCCTTCATTTTTATTGGGACTAAACCGTTCGAAGGAGTAACGAATATAGAGACCCTTCGTCAATCGTTAGAGATGTTTCTAGCTGCCCCATAACTTTTTTATGGCCTCACGAATGCACCTGTTTCGAATTTCAAGCACGAGTCTGTTCGTTGGCCTGTTACTCTTGTTGGGGACAGAACCAGTCGCTGCGATTTGTTGCAAGTGCGTTTCAAAAAATGATCCAAAAACAACCATTTGTGTCAACACCACTCAACCAAGCTGCGATATATTGAAAACAAATGGAAAAAACGATGATGTTAAAAGCATTGACTGCTCGGGCGAAGATCCAATCTGTAAACCTGTCGCACTTAGCGGAACGTGCATGCAAGGCCCAGTGGACGAAGCCGGTTTTCAACTCATGCCGGATGCAAAGGCAGCCGCTCAAAAAAAAGAAGCGGAAATATCTAAAACGACCGCTATCACCGCCCCAACACTCAACATTTCTATCCCCGGACTGCAATTTCGCCCAGTTCTTGTCCCGGCTGATAATGGAACAATTGATATTCCCTACTTTGCACAGTATATCGCGGCCATCTATCGCTATCTTCTTGGCATTTCGGGAGTTGCCGCCGCAATCATGATCATGTATGGAGGATTTAAATATATTTTGGCTGGCACAGGAGCTCATATTAAAGAAGGTCAAGAAGTAATAAAAGATGCGTTAATTGGACTTGTACTTCTCATGGGGACATATACGATATTGCGAACAGTCAATCCGGCCACGTTGGGTCTTAACCCGTTACGAGTTCCTCAAGTACATGTAGAGCCTTGGAAAGCCGAGCAAGAAGGCTCAATCCCAAAGAACCTTGAAGGAACAAAAATTGGTAATGTCACTCTTCCAAAAAATATTTGCGAAGGGGCTGATTGTAAAAAATTCTGCGATGGAACGAGTCCTATTGCAGATCTTCCAAGTGTTGACGGACTTGCCTCGCCTAATGACCTTACGGATATCCCAAAAGCGCCCGGCCTATACGGTTCAGGCAAGATGCGAAAAGAGGCGGTAGACGCTCTTGTTCTTGCTGGGAAGGCGGCGCTTGCATGGCCAAACGGTCCGTATACTATTCGCGTCAACTCAACCTATCGCCCATTAAAAGACCAGGTGCAATTAGCATGTAATAAAATCAACGAAGGACACCCTGAGCAGATCGGACCGAATGTCGCAAAACCAGGAGGATCAGTGCACGGAACCGGACTTGCCGCCGACCTTGAACTCTGGAAAGGACAGGAGCGTCTTGTAGGCTGTTGTACCGTAAGTACACAAACAACGGATACAAAACAAGAAAACGCAAAACTCCTTCAAGATATCATGAGCTCTATCGGCTGGGTTCGGTATTGTCATGAAGTTTGGCACTTTGAATGGGGTACTGATGCTATCCCTGGAAGGAGCAAAGACTGTCCTTGGCCCCCAAAGTAAACCTATGCGATATTTATTCCGTAGCTCTCTGTTTGTGACCTCCCCTTCCCCCTCCTTGTCAGAAGGGGCATTCAGAAGCTCCCCCTGCCAAGGGGGAGTTGAGGGGGTCACCTCTCGCTCTGTTATATGGCCTTTCTTGTGTGTAGTGATAGGTCTTTTTGCCTTTTCTCCTTCCGCCCTCGCCCTCTGTTGTCAGTGCGCTCTCCCTAATAATCCTGACATCTGTATTCAAACAGCTTCAGCAGCCTGTGGTGATTTGGCGAGTAGCCAGAACACGGACGTAAAAGACCTTACCTGTCTTAGTCCATCTCCCAACTGCAAAAATATCTCTGATGTAGGCGTTTGTTTGCGAGGACCATTTGATGAGGCTGATTTCTCAAAAGCAAAACTCAATCAAAATATACCCAATACTCCACCAAACGCCACCACTATTAAGTGCTGTCACTGTACTACCCTTACTGATCCAAAAAGCACCATTTGCATCAATACCCCTTTAAATTGCGGAGATCTACAGGAAAATTCAACGAATAAAGACATCAATAAACTCACCTGCTCCCCTGATGCAGATCAAATCTGTAAGCCTATTGCCGAACAAGGCACATGCATCAAAGGGCCAATTGATGATACGCAGTTTCAATTGTCTGGAAACGGAGCAAATCCCGATACAGCAGGAGTAACTGTTACCGCTCCTACTCTAAATATTAGTATCCCTTCTTTGGAATTTTCGTCCGTCATCAAAGAAAAAAACGGCGTGCTAGAAATTCCGTTTTTTGCTCAGTACGTTGCGGCCATCTATCGCTTCCTGCTCGTAATCTCTTCCATCGCCTGTGCCATCATGATCATGTATGGAGGGTTCAAATATATCCTAGCAAGCACTGGAGCTCATGTGAAGGAAGGTCAAGAAGTGATAAAAGATGCGTTAATTGGTCTCGTGTTGGTGCTCAGCGCTTATACCATTCTACAAACCATCAATCCAACCACACTCAGCTTAAACCCCATTCAAATACGAGCGATTACACAAAAGCCTTGGGAGATAGGTCAATATCGGTATACTCTCTCTCCCGCCGAACAAGCAGGTCTTGGTCCAGATGGCCCAGCGAGCACACCACCAGATGCCGCAAAAACAGCTGAGATTATTAAAAAAGCAGCCAAAGAGGCTGGAGTTGATGGATGTGTACTATTAGCAATCTGCGAACACGAAACCGGTCTCAAGCCGAACGTCTGGAGTGGCCAGCAATCGGGAACATCAAAAGAAAAAGCCACTGCCTTTGGTGCTTGTCAAATTGCCGTTGGAAATATTTTAAGCGAATGCCCGCCAAGTGCACCTTGTACTTATTTTTCCGCTGAACTCCGAAGTAAGTTCGCGGATTTTCCTCCCCCACCTGCCGGCAATAAAATGACGGAAGAAGAAAAAGGATTACGTCGTGATTGGCTGCTGAACAATGTTGAAGGGAACGCCTACATCGCGGCAAAAATCTTTAAAGGGAATGGGGGCAACGAACTCTATCGAGCGGCTGGCTACGGAGCCGGTCTTGCATCACTCAATTTGTGGGCAAAGGCACATGGCTGTACCCCCAAAGCAGATTTGACGATAAAACAAGCTGTCGGAAACCCTGATCAATCACTTCAAGTATCCTGCATTCCCCACTTAGTCGCCATTCCAACGGTAGGAGATTCCCCCAAAGGATGCCCGGATGATAAATATGAGTGTCCAAATGCCAAGATCAATGCCCGGTCGGAATTTGAAGGCACATGTCCGTCGAACTCCAATCAAAAATGCTACGCGATGCTTACAGACAGTTTTGTGCAATATCTGATCAAAGCCTACCCTCGTATGGTTGAGAAATATCAATGCGAGAATTAAGCAACGCCTATCTATGAAACGCCTGTCTTCTCTTCACATCTTCGTAGCACTCGTGAGCTTTTTGATGTCCGCCGGCCTCCCCTTAACCGGTTGGGCGGCCGCCTGCTGCCGCTGTCATGATGCGGGCGATAAGGTGAATACCACTTGCATACAAACAGATACCGTTACCCAAGGACAATGCGACAGCCTGCCTCAAAACACCAAGAATAGCGATCTACAGAGCGCTGTATGCGAAGAAACTCCAAATTGCACATCTATCAGCGAAGGAAAGGGTGGGACATGCCTCAAGGGGCCGCTGCCTGAGGCGCAATTTAAAACAACACCCGCCCCAGGCCTTACCAGTGACCTCACCGCTGAACCTATTACCATGAATGTTCCCATTCCTGGACTTCAGTTTTCAGCGGGGAAAGTTGTCGGTGATTTTGTTGAGATTCCAATCCTGGCTCAATACATCGTTGCTGTTTATAAATTTCTTTTAGGCATTTCTGCAGTGGCTGCTGCCATCATGATCATGTACGGAGGCTTTAAATATATTCTGGCCTCAACAGGCGCTGGCGTAAAGGAAGGGCAAACCGCAATTCGAGATGCGCTAATCGGATTAGTTCTTCTTATTGGCACCTATACCATTCTTCAAACCGTGAATCCGGAAGCACTTGCACTCAATGCATTAAAAATACGAATTATCCGCCCACCAGAAGAGGCGTATTTCGCAGCCAATGGCACTGGTGATCCATTTTATTCTGCAGGAGCAGCAGATCGCGCAGCACGTGATCCTGTTCAGGGCGATGCTCCTGCCTTGTCCCCTGCTGATCTTGTCGATATTTCCAGCATTCCTTTTGATAAGTCTCTTGGAGGTCCTGAAAACTTAAAAAATTACTGCAGCTCGAAAGCAGAGGCTCAAGCCGCAACAACGTATGACCAAAAAATAAAACTACTTGTTCGAGCCGTTCTCGGATGGCAAAAAACCTGTATCGACAACAAACTCTGTGTGTATTGCCAAGCATGTACCACCTCAATTCCTAGCGGAATGATCAATGGAAATCCTGCACCGAATTATGTTGCTGAGAACGCGATTCGACTGCATATCGACGAAGGATTACCTGAAAACATGTGGGCTCGCCAGCCAGAGTGCGTTGACGCATGGAATAAAACTGGAGCCTATGAGAAAACTGGAGGGCATTATGTTGTAAATGGGATTCCCGAATGCGCTGGACCCGCCAAAGAGATCTACCAAAAATACTTTATTGACACCTTCATGAAGGAAAAACTCTATGGAGGTGATTGTGGTTCATTTGCGATGGAGCTTTACCGATGTGCGGGCGCTGCCTTTAAAGAGCCACCAAAAGAAGCTGCGTTTGACAATCGAAGTAAAAAAACCGTCAATACCATCTATCTTTCGGAGAAATCGCTGGGAGCGCATGATGATGAGCCAGCCAGCATTCTAAGTGCGCATATGAATGAAAATCTGTTAGCACTTGCAGCGAAAAAAGGCGGAATGAAATTCGGGGATTTAGTCTATACATGCTGTGGCGGAACGGGAAGCTATAATGCCCACTGGTTTTTATACACAGGTGGAAGACCAGATGTTCCCTTCTCGTTTATTGAGATGGGTGGAGGGTCGGGTGTGAATGTTCCAAACCTCGGAGGCGTTTCTGGTGTACATACACGACCAAAAGAATGGACGATCCAAGACTACATCAACACAAAAATTAAAGGCCGTCAGCTCTTATCAAAAAGCGGAAAAGTAATCCAAACATATAAGCCAGATTATGATGGTGCAAAAGGGTTAGTCTTTGTGTGGAGACCGTATGAAGAATAGATAATATGCCCAAGCCTGCACTCTACTACACCTGTATAAAATGCGATGCCCAGTCATCTAAATGGGCGGGGCGTTGTGCTGTCTGTGGAGCATGGGGATCGATTGGACAAGAACCCACAACAAGCGCACCAACCGAGAATATTCCGGAACGGAAGGTGGCGTCTGGGACTTCAACCTCATTTCGTACAGCTCAGGCCAGCTTGCAAGCATTGCTTCAACCAACGGGGCTTCCCTCTCTTGATCTAGCGCTTGGGGGTGGAATTATTGATGGCTCGGTTACGCTCTTGGCTGGAGAACCTGGAATTGGAAAATCAACGCTTCTCGCTCAGCTCGGGCTCATTATCGCAGAGGCGGGTAGAAGCGTCTTGTATGTTACGGGCGAAGAATCACCGGCCCAAATTGAGCGGAGGCTTGAACGTCTGACAGATACGGTTCCTGAACCATTCCACTTTTTAGATCAAACAGATGCTGAAGTCATTGCAGCAACGATTGAAGTTGAGCGCCCCGCACTCACGATCATTGATTCAATTCAAACGCTTAAATTGAGTGGTATGTCAGGTGAAGCCGGAAGTGTCACCCAAGTGAAAAGCTGTGCGGCGGTGATTATTGAAGCGGCCAAACGGACGCCGCGCCCCGTTATTCTGGTTGGACAGGTTACGAAAGACGGTGATGTGGCAGGACCTCGTGTCCTTGAGCATCTCGTTGATACCGTCCTCTTTTTGGAAGGTGATCGCCTACATCGCTACCGCTTGCTACGAGCCTTAAAGCATCGCTTTGGACCGACGGATGAGGTTGCGCTACTCTCCATGACAGAACGCGGTCTTGAACCAGTGGAGGATGTTTCGACCGAGATGCTGCGTGATCGTGCACGTGGCGTGCCTGGATCATCTGTGACCGCTTTATTGGAAGGTCATCGGCCTATTTTGCTAGAAATTCAAGCGCTCGTCTCTCCGGCTGGCTTTGGTACGCCTGTTCGCCGACCAACGGGCATTGATAGCGCCAGACTTGGCATGCTCCTAGCTGTACTCGCCCGTCGCGCCAGTATTCAGGCGCTTGATAAAGACGTCTACGCCAATGCCGCTGGCGGCATAGATGCGCGAGACCCAAGCGTCGATCTTGCCGTTGCTACGGCCATCGCCAGCGCTGTGAAAGATGCGCCTCTTGATCCACGACTGCTCGTGTTTGGTGAAATCGGTCTCGCAGGCGAACTTCGTCCTGTCCGCTTGCCAGAACAGCGACTAAAAGAAGCGTTCCGTTTAGGTTTTAGCCAAGCACTGGTTCCCAAAGGACAGGCGACCAATGCACCAAAAGGAATGGAGGTAAAGGAAGCAGGGACGCTACGAGAGGCCCTACAAGTCCTGCATTTATTGTGACCTCCCCTTCCCCCTCCTTGTCAGGAGGGGCTTGTCGGGTCCTCCCCCTGATAAGGGGGAGATAGAGGGGGTCACCTATTCCCTATGCGATGTTTGTCTCATTTTTAAAATCTCTTGAGCCAATACTGGATATGTTTCTAAACTTGAATCTTCGGTTAGCATCTCTGTTGCCGCTTCTCGCGCGTAGGTCATGAGTTGCACGTCATCCATATGCGCGGCTCGAAACAGCGGTATTCCGCTTTGCTGAGTGCCAAGAATATTTCCCGATCCACGCAGACGTAAATCTGCTTCGGCGACCTCAAACCCATCATTGGTTTGTTCAAGAATGCGTAAACGCTGGAGCGATCCGCCGTCTTCGCTGAGACATAAAAAGCATGTTGAAGGATGATCCGAACGTCCGACGCGACCGCGTAATTGGTGGAGCTGCGCCAATCCAAACCGATCTGCTCCCTCAATCAGCATCACCGTTGCCTCAGGCACATCAACGCCAACTTCAACGACAGTCGTAGCCACGAGTACATCACTCTCTCCGCGTGCAAAGCGCAGCATGGCCTCATCTTTGTCTTTTGAAGACATTTTTCCGTGTACCATATCAACACGCAGACCTCGAAGCGGTAGAGCGGCCACACGACGCGCTTCTGCCTCAACGCTCTTGAATCCAAGCGTATCCGAAGGATCAATCAATGGACAAACGATAAATGCACGATGCCCTTGTTCAACTTCATCACGAATCGTTTGATACGCCAGTTCTCTTGCTTCTTCACCAAGCAGAACCTTGGTCGTGACTGGCAATCTCCCTTTTGGCTTGGTGGAAATAATAGATACATCTAAATCTCCCAAGAGGGTCAGCGCTAATGATCGCGGAATAGGCGTAGCTGACATGGATAAGAGATGCGGAACCTTGCCATCGTCGCGCGAAGACACAATCAGCGCTTCACGCTGTCCCACGCCAAACCGATGCTGCTCATCAACAACGACAAGAGCCACGTCTGGAGGCGCCTGTCCTCGTTCCAGCAAGGCATGCGTCCCCACGACCACGATCCGCCCACTTCGTAAACGCTCTTTTGCTTCTGGTACTGAAATATCCCGCGACTCCCCTCCTTCGATCAAACGACGGGTTGATGAGGTAAAGAGCAACAACGAAATACCATGAGGCACAAAAAATCGCTCAAATGTAGCGGCGTGCTGCTTCGCCAATAGATCCGTTGGGGCCATACACGCAGCTGAGGCACCCTGTCGGAAGACCAGGGCAGATAGCATCGCGGCCACGATCGTTTTCCCCGATCCAACGTCGCCCTGCAGCAAACGACGCATCGGACGACTGGCCTGCATATCCTGCACACAGGCCCAGACAGCTTTCTTTTGATCTGATGTCAGTTCAAATGGGAGGTGTTCAACAAAGGTTTTGGCAAAAGCTTCGTCAAAGGGAACAGGAGGAGCACCAGCGGTATCAGCTTCAACACGCGCCGAACGCAATGCGAGTTGATACGACAACAATTCACCAAACGCAATGCGGCGTCTCCCTTCCTCAGCCTCAACCAAGGTATGAGGAACATGGACCGCGCGTAATGCATCCGGCAACGCAAGAACCCCTGCCCGCTCACGAAATCCAACCGGAATAGGATCATCGGGCAAGACAACATCTCCAATGGCTGCTTTCATGACTTTACGCACCGTTTTCTGGGTCAGCGAACCAACCAGCGGATACACCGGAGCGACCTGACCTACAGCCAGCGTTTCCTGTGTGGCTGGTTCCCAAATAGGACTTGTAAAGCCTCGCCCGAATCGTGGACGTTGCGTTACCGCTCCAGAGATAAAAATTTCATCCCCTGCCTTCAGCTGCTTTAATAGCCACGGCTGATTAAACCAGGTCACCCCGATCGAACCAGAATCATCACTTACGATTGCCCGAATAATCGCAAAATGTTTGCGAAACGTAGGCATCTGTTTAATTTGGATGACTTTTGCCTTGATCGTCACCACCTGTCCAGACACAATCTGCGCAATGGAAGTCAGATTGGAATAATCGTCATACCGCCGAGGAAGAATCGATAAAAGACCGCCAACAGTCTCAACCTCAAGTGACTTCAACAACTTTCGCTGTGGCGTTGTCAGCCCATGAATAAATGACAGCGGATCTTCCCAGTTGAGCATAAAAAATCTCTTTGTCATTCCCGCGTAGGCGGGAATCTTGACCCGTGTCTCGTATCGTACAGAAATAGAACAGAAAGAGCAACGATGTCGATCGACTGAATTCGTCATGATATGGCGTTCTCAGGAATCGACCGGAACAGAAGCGGCTTTACAGGGCGCACTGCGTTCCGGAAAGAGATATAGCTACGAAGATCTCGGCTATATAAGGAGTGGCGTCGGGCCATAGGGCTGTTGTCTACTTGTCAGCCAAGACCAAAGCGCCTGCATGAGCTCATCGCTACCAAAGAAATACCCATCCGAGGAACTCAGCACTGGCCTCACACGAACAATGAATGCGGCGATGCTTTCCTCAGAGGCTGCAGCCACGATGCTCAAAACGGCTTGGTCTAGGTGAAATTCTTCCGGGATGATTACAGCTGAGGTCGCGAGCGCATATCCAAGCAAATGCTCAAGCGAATCCGCCTTTTGAAAAAAGAATTTGCCACTTGAGTTGATTGCGCCGATCTTGTGCCCCCTGAGAGTATAGACAGCAATATATGTAACCACCTCGCCCGTTTTGCGACATGTTTCAGGATGTATTTCGAGGTCCCCTGTAGCAATACGGAAGCAAGAATCAGATAGCTGAACCTCTCTCTGGCTCAGAAAGCTACATGTCCTAGTCTCTTCGCCGTGTCCACAAACCGCAGTTACATGCACCGTCATATCTGGCAATGACCATGCATCCAAACGACGAATTAACTCTATTTTATCAAGGTGCATAAACGCTCCTTCTACCCGTATTTCTAATGCGCTACAAGCGCGTCATCCAGCTTACGAGTCGGTCTACTATACATGAATTCTCTATTGATTCAAGGCTAGATAACGCAAAATCCCCCATTGTGGGGGATTTTACCTGGTGCGACCGAGTCGATTCGAACGACTGACCTCCTCCTTCGCAGGGAGGCGCTCTATCCAGCTGAGCTACGGCCGCGAATATTATAGGACGCTCTCATCTGGCGATCTTCGGGCGCTTCGCTCAAAAAAATCCTCATCGCTATTCCCATAGCGCCTCCGGTTTTTCCGAGCTCCAGCATCCCGAATCTCATCCACATGAGAACGTCCTATATGCTTTTGAATGACTATTTATTAAACATTCTTTTAAAAAGGATGAGATGCGCCGGGCTGGAGCGAATAAAAACCGGATGCGTATGTACCCATACGATGAGGATTTTTATGAGTGAAGCCCAAGCAGATCGCCTTTTTTAAAGAATGCTATATTTTGAGGAGCCGGCCGACTATATCAGATAAATGCTCCTCCTGCAAGACTAAATTCTCTTCCAAATATTGCTTCAAATGGCTACGAATTTCAAGCGGATTCTGGTCTTCCAGGAACAATCGAAGTCGCGGACGTAAAATACTGGCCTGTTCGATGTACAGTACCTTGGTCTCTGGTGGCTGATAGACAATAGAAAAATTCGATAACTCTTTGTATTCATGGAATTTTCCATCAATAACCAAGCCATTTTCACCAATTTGAATCAGGACTGTTTGCGGACTTTGGCTTCCAGACAACACGAGCATGATCGCCATCAGCATGATCAGAAAGGCAAACAAGAAATTGCCCGTTACAATGGCATAAATCACGAATCCAATCGCGATAATGCTCATAATGACGTACCATCGCGGACCGCGCGGATGAAACTCCCAGGCGGGCGCCTCCCATACAAACTGATCCTGGGCTTTCACGATCTCGTCCAATATTTCTGGGCTATAGGCCATATATGTAGCAGTGTATCACAGCTCCCCTAAGTATTCACCTTTTCCAAAAAACTCCCGTGTCGTCCTGAGCTTGTCGAAGGATCTTCTCGCGTCCAGAGTAGATCCTTCGACTCGCGGACTCACTCAGGACGACAAGCCGCCCTCACCTCTCGACGGAATAAGAAAATATGCTAAACTGAGGCAGTCAGAAACGACCATATGGAGAGGTGGCTGAGTGGTCGAAAGCAACGGACTTGAAATCCGTCGTACCAGAAATGGTACCCAGGGTTCGAATCCCTGCCTCTCCGCCACGTAAAAAGCTCTCGCAAAAGCGAGAGCTTTTGCGTTCGCTTCACGTGGCACAGCCATGGGAAGCGATAGAGCATTTTACGTGCCCCGTGGGACATGTGAGCGAAGCGAGCTTACGTCCTTTACGGGGCTCTGTGCGCGTGAATTTACGTG
>CAYRMN010000003.1:26095-51389 GCA_964425575.1 uncultured Gammaproteobacteria bacterium
GACGTGTCGTCCTTGATTCCATTACACTTGAATTCTATGACGACAATCAATCCGTACATCAATTTCAACGGGAATGCCGAGGAAGCGTTTACATTTTACAAATCTGTATTTGGCGGAGAGTTTGGAAAAATCACTCGCTTCAAAGACATCGCGGGCCCTGAATTCCCTATACCGGAAAACGAGGCACATAAAATATTGCGTATTACCTTGCCTATTGGAAAAAATGTGTTGATCGCAAATGACGTTCCCGAAAGCATGGGGCGGGTAAATGAGAACGAAAACAGATCTAAAATAGCAATCAGTGCAGACAGCCGCGAAGAAGCTGACAAGTTATTTAACGGACTTTCAGAAGGTGGAGACATTGAAATGCCTATGTCTGACAGTCCGTGGGGTTCATATTTTGCGATGTTTCGAGACAAATTTGGCATTGAGTGGACGGTAGAATTTGATCCAAAAATCTAGAAAAAACTGACAATGACCAAACATCGCATCTATACCATGAGCTTCGCCAGCGTCTACCCTCTGTATGTTGCCAAGGCGGAGAGAAAGGGTCGCGCAAAAACGGAAGTTGATGAAATCATTCGCTGGTTGACTGGATACAGCCAGAAAAAGTTAGAGGCTCAACTAAAAAAACGAACAGATATTGAGACCTTTATTGCAGAGGCCCCAAAACTAAATCCTCTACGAGCTTTGATCAAAGGTGTCGTTTGTGGCGTTCGAGTGGAAGACATCAAAGAACCAACGATGCGGGAAATTCGCTACCTGGATAAACTGATCGATGAGTTAGCGAAAGGAAAAGCGATGGAGAAGATTCTGCGGAAATAGAAATTTACGCTTCCCCGCAAATCACCAGTAATCGCGTACTCGACACCCAGTGACCTTCAAAGGTCGCAGCGCCCAAGTAACGCTTTGGAAATGCCGCCGTCCAATCAAGAAACGGGATCAGACGATTTCCCTTTGCGTCAGAAAATACCGCACCAAGCGCAAAAATATGTTTCGCATTGACCTGCTCTACTCGCTCCTGTTCGGTAATGACATGCATTTCGTCTTCAAGCTCAGGCTTCCACAGCGTTTTTGCAAATATCAGCAAATCGATCAGCCCTGCTGGTCGATATCCCCTTCCATCCATCCCCTCGAGCACTTCTTTTGTGGTGCAAAAATTTGGATGCGTTGAATCTCCGCGCTTTTTCGCTTCGATGATAAATCCAATATCGAGCACAAGAGCTGTTTTGCTATGCTGATCTACATGAGACGATGTGTAAAGTCGATGCTGTAGCTCTTGATCCATCATTCCAATTCTCTCCAAGTCTTCTTTGGTTAATCTAAAATCAGACAACGGTCGACCTTGAGGATAGTCATGACTCATACGATCCAGTCCGTGAGTATGATCATCAGCCGTTCTCATCCAGGCTGTTGGAGCAGGCAATGTCAAAAATGTTTCAGGTGTTTGAAGTGTAAATTCACCAGGCATCATATGAAGACACATCTGAGCATAACGGAGAGGGTGTGTATTGGGAAGGGAAACTCACGCGTGACACACTAAAAAGAGCTGCGTATACTCTTTCAATGGAGCCACTTGCCTCAAAAATCCGGCCAACATCGCTGGACGAGTTTATTGGACAATCGCATTTGGTTGGCGCGGGGAAGCCAATTGAAGTCGCGATTTCCAAGCGGCATTTATTTTCCTTTATTTTATGGGGACCGCCAGGCGTGGGGAAAACAACACTCGCAAAAATGTACGCCCGTGCCCTTAAGGCTGAGTATCATGAACTCTCGGCTGTTTCTGCAGGGAAAGAGGATATTCGGAAGATTATTGAGGCACCAAGCGGATTATTCGGTCCCAAAATCCTCTTTTTGGATGAAATTCATCGCTTTAATAAAGCCCAACAGGACTTTCTGCTCCCCTACGTTGAATCTGGCACATTGACCTTAATCGGAGCGACGACAGAAAATCCCAGCTTTGAAGTGATCCCCGCCTTGCTATCTCGCTGTCGCGTGTTTGTGTTGAACGAGTTCAGCGCCGCAGAAATGAGCGATATTCTGAGACGCACCGGCTATGCAATCCCAACGGATGCCCATGACTGGTTGATTGCACTCGCGAATGGAGACGCGCGTCAGGCGATTACCATGCTTGAAAATACCTATACACTCTACGGAGAAATTACCCTTGATAATCTCAAAAATACTCTACAATCCAAGCATCTACGGTACGATAAGAAAGGTGAAGAGCATTACAATACCATCAGCGCTTTTATCAAAAGCATGCGAGCCAGCCAGCCCGATGCAGCTCTGTATTATCTCTCACGCATGATTGAATCTGGTGAAGATCCAAAATTCATCGCGAGGCGTATGGTTGTGTTTGCATCAGAAGACATCGGCATCGCTGATTCTCAGGCACTGGTCCTGGCCAATGCTGTCTTCCGTGCTGTAGAAACCATCGGATATCCAGAAGCTGGTATCAATTTAGGGCATGGGGTCGTGTATCTATCGCTCGCGCCAAAAAGCAGAGCTGCCTATGACGCCTATCTGGCTGCGATGAGTGACGCGAAGGAATTGGGTAATCTGCCCATCCCCCTCAACATCCGAAACGCCCCAACCAAACTCATGAAAGACCTGGGCTATCACCAAGGATACGAACTATATACCAAAGCGGATTTACTACCGGAGCAGCTCAAAGGAAAAACCTATTTTAAGCCGATCGAATGACCCTGTAGACTTCATCCTTTCTTCACATGCCATTTGCTATGGTGTGAATGATCGAAGAGCGTTCTGTGCATATGCATATGAACGAAAGGACTTCTTCGGATAATCTGGTGAAACAGGTATGGGTCACTGGATTACGCCGATGTGGGCTCCCCTTCTCCGATCACAACGCGCATCTTAATTCATATCCTCACACCCTATGACCAATGCAAAAAAAAGACTCGCAATTGCCTCAGTCATCGCCACGCTGAGCGCCGGTGCGCTTGGAGCTGGTACGGTATTCGCCGCCCAGCATGGATCAGGACAACAATATGGCATGTCTGGTCTCGTACAAGCAATTTCTCAAAAATTTCACCTCGCGCCAAATGATGTTCAGGCAGTTATTGATCAACAGCGTCAACAAATGATGGATCAGATGAATAAGAAGTTTACAGATCGGCTCGCTACATCGCTGATTCAGGCCGTAAAAGATGGCAAGCTGACCCAGGCTCAGGTTGATGCAATCACCGCCAAACAAGCTGAACTCAAGACATTCGAAGCGAGTTTGCAAGGAAAAAACCCAACCGATCGTCAAGCGGCCATGAAGACAAAAATGGATTCACTCACACAGTGGGCTAAGGATAATGGTATTCCAGAACAGTATGTACTCATTGGTCGTGGCGTAATGGGGCGCCAGGGAATGGGCATGCAGAATCATGATCCGAAAGCCATGCTTGATCAGGCGGTAAAAGACGGGAAACTAACGCAAGCTCAGGAAGATCAAATTATCGCCAAACAAGCTGAAGTGAAGACGTTTATGGACAGCTTGAAGGGAAAGAGCGCCGCAGACCGTCAAGCAGCCATGAAGAAAGAGCAGGACTCATTAAAACAGTGGGCGGCCTCCAATGACATTCCTAGCCAGTATATTCTGCCATTTAAAGGCGGAATGATGGGTGGGCCCGGCAATGGACATGGCATGTCTGGCGGAATGCCTCATTGGGGACGGAGATAGTAAAAAGCATCAGTGCAAAGAAAAACTCCATTTTACATTGGAGTTTTTCTTTATATCAGCAATCAGCTCATACAAAAACTCCAATTCATTGTGTGAAATACCCTCTCAATGCTAAGCTTCATGCTACTCAAATCATCTGTATGAGCACTTGGTGCGTGTATATTGTTCGTTGTGTAGATGGCAGTCTATATACGGGTATTTCAACGGATATTGATCGACGAATACAGACTCACAACCAAGGAAAGGGTGCAGCCTATACACGTAGCCATCGACCGGTTGTACTGGTATGGCGTCAAGCTGTTCGCACAGAATCAGAGGCACGAAAGCAAGAAGCTTGCATCAAACATCTTTCAAAACAACAAAAAGAAGACTTCATCCGCCAACACACGGGCACTAATCCCCTATGATATCAACCAAAAAAACGGAACATATCCCGACACAACCCACTAAACCAAATCTATTTGGATTATTGAAATCCTATAAACACATCATCGTCGCTCTGATCATCCTTACCATTATCAGTAATGGATTCAACTTATTGATTCCTCGTATCATCGCAAATGCCATTGATGCCTATACCGGTGGACATTTTGCGACATATAGCGTCATGACACTCTTCGGACTGACCGCGATAGGTATTTTTGTGTTTACCTACGCCCAAAATATTGTCCAAACGTATGCCTCTGAACGGGTGGCGCGCGATCTACGAACACAACTGACCGAAAAAATATCACAGCAGGAATATGCGTATATTCAAACTGTTACGCCAGCCACTCTCCTGACCAATCTCACTTCTGACATTGACGCAGTGAAGCTGTTTGTCTCACTCGCCATCCCTTCCATCATCTCCTCTATCTTTCTGATTATTGGTGCCAGTACGCTGCTCCTTTTAATCAATTGGAAACTTGCCTTGATCGTGCTGCTCAGTATCCCTATTATTGGTGGTACATTCTTTATTATTTTCGGAAAAGTACGTCAACTGTTTAAAAAATCGCAAGAATCGATCGATCATCTCAACAAGGTCATCAATGAAAGCATTCTCGGATCAGCACTCATTCGCCTACTGAATGCACAGCGATATGAGTATGATAAATTCGTGGCCGCCAACAGCGAAGCGAAAGATATTGGCATGCGGATTTTAGGTTTATTTGCGAGCCTGATCCCTATCATTACATTCACCACCAATGCGGCAACATTGATTATTTTATCCGTGGGAGGACATTTCGTGATCGCCGGGAGTCTCAGTTTGGGGAATTTCACCGCCTTTAATAATTATTTGGCCATTCTGATATTTCCAATTATCATTTTGGGTTTCATGAGCAACGTGATTGCACAAGCCTCTGCATCGTATCTGCGTGTTCAAGACGTATTGTTGAAACCCCAAGAAGCACGAACAGGCACTCTTAGAGCAAGCCCAGATGGAGATATTCGTCTGCAAGATGTCTCTGTAGCCTATGGTGAAAAAAACGCCCTTACGCATATCTCATTCACCGCGAAAGCGAGAACAAAAACGGCCATTATTGGACCAACGGGAGCCGGAAAAACACAGTTGCTCTATCTCCTCACAGGCTTACTGAATCCAACCACGGGAACAATCGAGTATGGGAACCATACTCTTGCTGAGTATGATCCGATCAGTCTGCATCAACAAATTGGGTTTGTGTTTCAGGACAGCATCATGTTTCAGCTGAGCATACGCGAAAATATCGCCTTTAGCACCACCGTCAAAAACGTGGACCTGGAAAAAGCACTCGCAACCGCAGAATTAGCCGATTTTATAGATACACTGCCAGAGAAACTCGATACGCTCGTGTCCGAACGAGGTACAAGCCTCTCCGGCGGACAGAAGCAACGCATCATGCTCGCACGCGCGCTCGCCTTGAATCCCAGCGTGCTGCTGTTAGATGATTTTACCGCTCGGGTGGATAACAATACTGAGCAGCGAATTCTAAAAAATATTCAGACAAACTACCCAGAACTGACGCTTATTTCCGTAACCCAGAAAATCTCCTCCATTGAGCACTACGATCAAATCATCGTACTTATGGAAGGCGAATTGCTCGCAACTGGAACGCATGCGGAGCTCATGCAGCAATCTCCAGAGTACGTCCAAATGTATAACTCACAACGCAGCACCAGTACGTATGAATTACGCCCTGAATAAACCCGAACTCTCAGAACAACAGAAAAGCGGATTTTCAGCTCTTAAGGGGCTCATTCCGCTTCTACAGGGAGAACGCAAAGCGCTCACCGTTGCTGGTTTGGCTATTCTAATAAATACCGGGTCGGTATTGATCGGCCCCATCATCATTGGTCGTATCATTGATACCTACATCGCTACAAAAAATGAACGAGGTATCCTTCTCTCTGCCTTAGCGCTCCTTTGTATCTATTTCATTGGCCTCGGCGCGAGCTATCTCCAGATTATTCGCATGGGTGGCGTAGGTAGGCGTCTGTTATTTCGCCTACGAAATGCTGTATTTACGAAGCTGCAGGAATTACCCGTTGCGTTTTTCAATCAAAATAAAACCGGCGATCTCATTTCACGTATCAACAATGATACGGATAAATTAAACCAATTCTTTTCCCAGGCGCTCATGCAGTTTATTGGAAACTTTTTTCTGATTGTTGGATCCGGTGTTTTACTCGTGTCGCTTCATGGTCGCCTAGGCATTGCCGCCCTTCTCCCCGCGATAGGTGTCCTGATTGTCACTCAGCTCATTTCTTCATGGGTGAAACAAAAAAATACGGAAAGTTTGCAGAGTGTTGGGGGCATGAGTGCAGAAATTCAGGAAAGTCTAAGCAACTTCAAAGTCATTGTTGCCTTTAATCGGATTGATTATTTTCGCAAAAAATTCGACGAAGCAAACCAAAAAAACTTTTCCGCCTCTATCAAGGCTGGGCTCGCAAATAATATCTTCCCTCCTATTTATACGTTAGCCTCAGCCCTGGCCCAAATGGTTGTTGTGGGATTTGGCGTCTATCTGATTACACACGGTTCTATCACCGTGGGCATTCTGGTGACGTTTCTACTCTATGTAAACAACTTCTATACCCCACTGCGTCAATTCGCCTCCGTATGGTCGTCATTACAGCAAGCGCTCGCCGCTCTTGATCGCATTTCAGAGGTTCAGTCGCTCCATTCAGACCTCACGATCACTACCGGAACTACGTCTTCTTCACAGGCTGTATTGGAATTTGATCATGTCGAATTCAGTTATCCAGAAGGAAAACACGTCCTTACTGATGTCTGTTTTGCGCTTCAAGAAGGAAAAACCTATGCATTCGTTGGTCCGACAGGGGGCGGAAAAACGACCACAGCTTCACTCATGGCGCGCTTATACGATCCTTCGACTGGTACTATTTTCCTCCATGGTCGCGATATCCGCTCGTATACTCCTGAAGAGCGTTCGAGCAACATCGGCTTCATCCTTCAAGAACCATTTCTTTTTACTGGAACATTATTGGATAATATTTTTTATGGGAATGCGGAATACGCAGCTTGCACTGACACGGAACGCCTAGACATTCTTCATCGCAGCGGTTTTGACGACCTCCTGAACCATCTTGGACAACCCTTGAATACAATGGTTCAAACGAGCGGCGAAACCATCAGCCTTGGACAACGCCAATTGATCGCGTTCATGCGAGCCGTCCTACGCAAACCAACGCTCCTTATTCTTGATGAAGCAACGGCAAATATTGATACCGTAACAGAGCAACTTTTACAACGTGTCCTAGACGCACTTCCAAAAACAACAACAAAAGTAATCATCGCCCATCGATTGAATACCATTGAAGATGCGGATGAAATCTTTTTCGTGAATGATGGAAACATTATTCAAGCCGGCACACTTGAAAAAGCAGTAGAGATGCTGATGCATGGGACACGGAAGAGCTAATGTTCACTTACCTAACGCTAATACAAAGCCATACACAGAGTGAACTCCAGCCTGTTTTAAAATGCGAGCGGCTTCGTGCATGGTCGCGCCCGTCGTGAAGACATCGTCAACAAGAATAACCGTCTGTGGCAATACTTCTTGGGAGGAAGATGTCAGAGAGAAGCTATCTCGAATATTCGCCTGACGTAATGGACCAACTTCTAGTTCTGCCTGAGGAGATACTCCGGGGGAACGAGATAAAAGAGAAACCGGCTTAGCCCAAGGAATAATTTCTTCTTGAATGATATCGCGCAGAACTTCTGCTTGATCAAATCCGCGAGCTCGCGTTCGACTTGGAACGCCTGACACTGCCTGAAGTGCCATATACGCTCTACCCGTCCACGGCCACGGGTCACGTCGCTCATGAGCATATCGCCGGATCACTTCAGCAATTGTTGGCACAAGACATGTTGCCAATTGATATTTCAAGCCATGAATCAACGCTCGAAGCTCTGGATTATGATAAAACCCTACAGCGACCAACCCATCTAACGTCTGTTTCTTATCTAAACAGGTGTGACTCATTGAAACAGTTCCGCAGGAAGAACAGGGCTGACCGCGAACAAACTCAATCTGAGTCAGACAATGTTGGCAACACCAAGAACCATCTGTATGACAGTGAATACAGTGAGTTGGGAAAACACTCTCAAGAATTATCTCTGAATATCGGTCCACACAATACCGCTGACCAGATAGGTTTTATCAGCCTGTTTTTCAAACGTCACCGTAGCAGCTTTATACAAAATAGCAGTTGGTTTTGCAGGATCTCCCGCATCTTCAGCTTGCTGAGTCTGAATCATGAATGGAATCATATCTGCACCAGATTTCGCCCGTGTTCCATCAACCGATACAACGCGTGTGATTCGTCCATAGGATGGGCCCGAAGCTGGATGAAGGGCTTGCAATGCGGCTTGTTCCTGCTTCAACATCACTTGATAGGCGGGTGTCGCATTGATCATCACGTCGGCATAGCTCTGAAAGCCTTCTCCGCTTGCTCCAGAACCAATACGAGCCACCATAATTCCAGCAAGATCTGCAAGACGCTTCAAGTCTGCGGAGACTGAAGTTGCAGCTGGTGCTCCACCCAGCTTCGGGATGATTGGTGGCACGGCATTTGATGGAACTACCTTACTCGGCAAGGCGTCAGGTTGCTGGACTACTTGCTTCTGCATAAATGGACTGACTAAAAACCAAATACCAAATCCAAGCGCGCAAGCTGCAATGATAATCAAAATGATGAGTTGTGTACGTCGTTGCATAATCAATAGAAATATACCATCTTTTTACGTTTTTATGCCATTTTGCCCCTCCTGCATCTGCTCCTGAAATTCCTTACGAGCCTGTTCAATCTGTAATAGCTGCTTTGGATCGGTTGTGACAATTTGATCCTCCGTATATGAGGCCACGATCTGGATAGCGGCATGTTTCTGCCCCGCAAAGAAAATCCCCTCTCCACGTCCGGATTCGAGGAGCAAATATTTCTCTGACTGGGTAAGAAGAAAGACTCGTGCAATTAGATCAATGGAGGCTGGGCTCTGTTTTAACAGAAGCTGCAATGAGGAGTTCGTGACAATGGCCTGTCCATAGGGGGACGTCAAAAAGTCGTTCACGTCCTGCGTAATGGTGGTTACACCAAGATAGTATTTACGACAACGTTTGACTAAAGCGAAGATGAATTTCGCAGAGTCCTCTGATTGCATAAGCCACCAGGCCTCATCAATAACCAAAATGCGTTTTTTACGCTGTGAGCGAACTGCATTCCAAATATAATTCACGATGGTATAAATCGCGAGTGGTCGGAGCTCATCTTCAAGATCACGCACGGAAAATGTCACCATCAAATTATTCATTTTGACGGTGGTTGGTGAATTTAACAGACCAGAAAATGTTCCTTCCGTATATTTTCTGAGACGCACAACTAAATCCCCCGTCCCCTCCATGCCTTCCAAAATATCCTGAAAATCCTGTAAGACTGGCGGCTCAACTGCAGTTAAATCAGCTCCGGGCACGATATCTTTTTTCGCATACGTTTCAAGCAAGGCGCGATCCAAGATAGAGTCTTCCGCCACAGTGAGCTTCCCTAACATGAGACGCAGAAGACCTTTCAAGGTAATAACAGCGCTGCGAATGATATCTTCTACAGATACTGCCTCCCCAGCCGGACGTGGCAAGTCGAACGGATTAATCTTTGACTGTGACGCGAGTGAGATATTGATATATGTCCCTCCTACGGCATCAGATAGATGCTTATATTCCATCTCCGGATCAATCACGATAATCTCCGTTCCCAACATTAATGAACGCAAGATTTCCAATTTCACGGCGTATGATTTTCCGGCACCTGACGTTGCAAAAATAACAGCGTTCGCATTCTGAAGAGAAAACCGGTCAAATACGATCAATGAGTTATTGTGACGGTTAATTCCATACAAAATACCGTTGTCTGAGGTCAGCTCCGCTGAAGTGAATGGAAAGGAAGAAGCAATCGGTGACGTACTCATGTTAAACGTAATCGCCAATTCGTCATTGCCTACAGGTAGCGTTGAGTTGAAGCCTTGCTCTGCCTGAAAAAAAGCACGCTTGGTATAGATCAACATCGATCCGAACGTCGACTCAACGGTGGAAGTCAATCGTTCTAGCTGTTCAACAGAAGTAGAGTAGAACGTGACATAAAATGCAAACTGAAAAAAATGCTCAATACCTTGCGTGAGGTCATCACGAAGTTGCTCAATATCCCGCAAGGCTGTTTCCGAGATTGGATCACGAGGCTTGCCCGTTTCTGAATCGCTGCTAATTTGCGCTTCAAGAATACCCACCTTCTTTTTTAATTGCTTTAAAATGATATCGGCCTTAATTGGGTAAAAAAACATGGCGATATCCATGGTCGCGTTCAAATTGATGATCGGAGACGCCCAACCAACCGTCACATAGCGAGGATACGTCACAATGAACAGCGTACGGACTAATACATCACCCAAACGGACAAAGCTCGGCTCGATTTTCATCGAGGATGGTGCGATTAAATCCTTAATCGAGGCTACGCCACGACGATACACACGCTCCTCTTCAAGTGCGATCTGTTCTTTTTCAACGTTCCGTTTTTGCTCTTCGGCATTTGGGCCACGCTTCAACCCAACACCTCCAGCAGTGAGCTTGGAGGAATCAAATTCTTTTTTTTGTTGGATTTCAATAGCCATAATATGAAGTCTTAGCCCTCTAGCTGTAATTTTGATACATCCGTCATTCGTTGTGATTCAAAGAGTTCAGGATTATAGACAGTATAGTACAACTCAATAAGACTCTGCGTATCGAGCATCACCGTATTCAACGACATGGACTGTAATCCACTCGAAACCTGATTCACCCGCAACATGAGTGTTTCTTTGTTCTTATGAAAACGCTCATCTGAAAGATGAATACCCACAGAAGGTGTTAAAACCTCTGTTAAGCGAGCAAAAAATCCTTTTTGTTTATCCGTTGATGGGTCAAGGGGTACAACAACATAAAAACGCTTTTGCATGATTTCTCCCAAATCTACCAACTGACGAATATAGTTTCTGTAATCTACAATCTGTTGGCGTAACAAGTCATTCTGCTGGCCTTTTTGTGAGTCTTGGAGCTTCTGGAGATAATCATCAATATTCATGCGTCGCGACTGAATGGTAACCTGGATCGGAAAATCTAATCCATTTAAAAATTGCATGTACGCCTGAACAATCGCGTTCTGTTCATCAACCGATTTCAACGCAAAATTAATACTTGATACGAGGAGTACAGCTCGCAACGTTCCGTCCTTCATGACCACGATATCTTCTTTGATTTCTGCAATATCTAAAAACCGCTGCGATGGCACTCCTGGTTTTGCTCCACTCAGTTTCTTGCTTTGCATACTTAAAATGTTTCGTCTTCCGGCTTATAGACGCCACCCGTATTGACCGTCAGTGAGAGGTCTCGAAGACGGGTGGATGCAGGGCGCTCTTTCCGCATGGTAGGCTCAACACGCGTAAATACCTCCGGCTTAATCCATTCTCGTAATTCCGCATCAAGAGGATTTTTATCCCACACTCGCTGACTCGGACGAAGGGAGGTTTGCAAAAAATTAATAAAAAAGATATGGAAAGGTTGACCATTAATTTTTACAAAGGCAAAAATGGCGCCCGCTCCAAGCGTCATAAGCCCGATCAGTAAAAAATAAACAAAAGCAAAAATTTTATACTCTATAAAAACAGCAAAAACAGTTCCAAGCGAAATCAAAAACTGACGAACCGTAATAGGACCAAGAATTTGATCTTCTTTATCAATAAATTGAGGAACGATGAACTTATCAGGCATGGTAAAAAGACAAGGGAGGCTTTTAAAAAGGATGAGATGCGAAGGTCTGGAGCAAGGAGTTTGCGAGGCGTAGTAATCTACGGTGAGTGAACGACGAAACGAAGACCGAGCAGATCGCCTTTTTTAAAGGCTCCTAGAAGTGTAGCGCAGAATTCAGTTGGATAATAGCCCCGATCTCTTCTGGGCTAAGAATATCTTCTCCTGCCTTGCGTTTTTCCTCGGCTAACGCAATTACGGGCTTCATGCTGCGAAAACTTTCTCCCACCAATTGAAGATAAGCGGTCTGAAGCGGGCTTTGCTGAAAGGCACGAATCCCTTCAACCTTCTTTTCAAACGACTCCTGACCCAGTGTTTCAATTTTTTGCAGAATCTTCCGCATGGATTCCTTTGGATCCTTTGATAAGCGACGCAGTTCGCTAACCGAGAGAGCGCGTAACTCACCCACCAAGCCGATCAATTGTGGACCCGCATATCGAATACCATCAACAGACGGACGCGCACCAATTGCGGCCTGTGACAACTCAATCGTGGCAGGAGAAACTTTAATCGACGGCTGTACTTTTTCAGTCTGAGCGATTGTTTGAGGCTGAGGAGCCGCTTGCGGCAGGGTTTGAAGAGGTCCAAACTTTTTTTCTTCTATACGATGTTCCTTGATATCCAACGGATGAGCCACATTCCCCGCTGGAGCAGATGGATTGATCGAACTGGTTGGACCGGCATTTCCAATAATCCGTCGCATCCCCTCAAGCGCTTGACTCTTCTGTGATTCCTGCGCTTTTCGAGATCGAATCTTTTCCTCAAACCAACGAGCATGATCCTCCGCTTCTTGCTGTTTTCGTTCTTCAACCTTATGTTTTTGTTCCTCAAGTTGTTTTTCAATTTTCCCCTTCTCCTCGTGAGCAATTTTCTCGTGAAACTCCCTATAGGAATCTTCAATATCTTGTGAGAGAATCTCCGCCTGCTTCACATCAAGTCCCAGCCCGCCGACTTTTGAATCGCGCATCAACAGCTGTTTCAACTCTAAAACATTGCGAATATCTCGCAGACGAGAAGAAATAATATTTCGCAAACGCTTTTCTAAATACTCCCCTTCCGGCTTCACTGAGACGCGCTGAAACGTAATCTCTATCGCCCGTTCGAGTTCACCCATCGCTTGCAGATTAGGCTTTGGCATCGACGCTTGAATTTTCTCAATCTCCAAATCATCCTTCGTCTTTGGAGCTCGCATTCGCTCCTCCGCGTCTCGCGTGCGCTGCGCCTCCGATGCCAACCAATTTGAATACTCATCCTCTGTCATGAGCTCAGCTCGTTGAATGATATCCTCCATGGCTTTGACCGTCTTCTCGGCCATGTCTGCATCAAATCCCAGTCCTCCAAAATCCCCCCCACGCTTCAGAGCCTCAATCACCTCCGCTGTCACGCGGACCCCCTTCTTGCGGCTCATGAGTAAATCCCTCAGACGCTCACGCATCTGCTCCCCCGCCAATTGAAATCCAACCATCGAGGAAATTTCTGTTGCTGCACGCGAATAGGTGAGAGGTTGAACGTAGATACGATAATAGGGACGAGCTGGAAGCTGGAGCTTCTCCTGACGCGCAACGTCAATCGCACCGGGCTTCAGATAGTCACCCAGAGGGATGAAATGATCCGCCAAAATCTCTGCGATCAATTTCTGTATCTGTTCTTTAGGAAGTTTTCCAGAAAATTCATCTTGGATAGCAAATATGTAGGCATCGACTTCCAATTCTCCTCCCATTACGAGACGGTTAAGGTCGCCCAGGAATGTTATATCTTCACCAGATAAACGAAATATTTTTTGTATTCGTTCTAGCGAAGCAGAATATTGTGGACTTAAAAGAAATTCAACAACCCGTGGCGGTAATACAATCGTATATTCAATATCCGCACCACTATCAACATTCTCGGCCATAGATTATCTTGTCGTATAACGACGGGCTCTCGCATTTGCCGCACTCGTTTTCGCATGAGCTAATAAGGTATTGCGGATGGTACGAAAACCTTGACTCGCTTCAATAAGCTCTCGTGTATCGAGTGCCTGAGCGGCGGCAGCAGCCTCATTAAAATCTTTCACGGCTCCGCTATCAACCATATCCTTCGCAGCGGCATATGCAACCGGATCTGTAGGATTGCTCGCATATGTTTGTAGTTCATTCAGATTTACACCATTCTTTGTTGCTATTTTTTTGATACGCTCACCTTCTGTAACTAAAATATTTGTTACCTCTAAAATACGTCGCTTTGCGTCTTGATCACCTGCCGCCTCAGCCTGAGTATACGCCTCCCTAAGTTGTCCAGCCTTTACTTTTTGAGCTAATCCAGCTCTTGCCTCATTATAACCATCTCGATTTGATTCCAACGCTTCTAAATCTAAGGCTGCTATCTTCTTATATGCATCTGGTAAGGCCATGGATAAATCCAGAGCTGCATTCTCCAGTCCAATTTCATATGAACTCCGTATATTAGTATCGGGAAAAGCAGCTTGAGCTTTATTAAATTTAAATGCATCCTCAAAATTGCCTCCGGCCAGAAGAATATTCTGCTGACTGGAAACCCTGGTAGCCGGTAGCGCCGTTGGTGGCAAGGCATTCAGAATGGCTTTTTGAGCAGTGATACGAGCTTCGTTCTTTGGAGTAGAAGGAATGTATGCGGCTGGGGCCGTTGCAAGTCCGGCTGCAGATGCAGATGAACCCTGAATCCAAGGCACAGCGACTGACTGCATGCGTCCTTTTGCATCTTTTACCTTTGTCACATATGTACGCGCTGCATTTGCGGCTGCGACATTGGACTCTGAAGGATTATCCATTGCCTGTAACTGAGCCAAAACAGCATTCGGGTCAGAAGAATATCTATTAACGTGCGCCTGAACAAATCTACCGCGATCACCACTTTCCATTCTTTCCCATTTTTCCTCATTTGATGCATTTCTGATAATATTTCCTGTTTTTTCATCAATGAGACCCAAGGCTACGCCTTCAGCAAAAAAGGTAGCGCTATCTTTCATTGCGTCTTTATTGATAGCCTCCATGTGCTTCTTCCAATCTGTGATGCTAGCGTTTTTCTTCTCAGCGTGTTTCGTAAAATCTTTCGCAAGCGCTGGCGTATCCGCTAATACTTTATCGTACGCCTCTTTCCGATCACCGAGCTTCAAAGTGTCAGCTGACTTTGATCCAGCAGCGATGTATTCAGAACGCTTCTCAACTGCCTTTCTTTCCGCAATAGCTGCCGCTTGTTCAACGGACATGGTGGGATTTTTCTTAAGAAGCTCGGCTTCATATTGTTTTGATAACTCTTTTTGTGAACCTCCGCTCATCGCCATATCAGCCAACATCGTCTGGGCTGCTGTAGCAACAGTTAAATCAAAAGATTTCGCTTGCTTTTCAAGCTTCTTTTGCTTTGAGGCAAAATCTAAGAATTTCATCTTCTTTTCAAGATCGGAACGAACCTGCTGACCTCTTTCCTTAAAACCCATCAATTGCGCTGCGCCCTTCTCGCCCTTTCCCAGATAAACCGGTAATGTTCGCGGATCAAATTTTCCTTTCGTTGCCTTTGCAACTCCTGCTCCAATAGCATTTCGGCTTAGGTACCCTGCACCGGCTGCTCCAGCCATACCTGCTCCATAAGCCGCCCCAGTCACACCAACTCCAGCCGCTAAGCCAGCAACTGCCCCAGCTCCTGTCCCTGCTGCAAATAGATATTTATTCTTCTTCAAAAACCCACTCACAATCTGCGAACCAGTTCCTCCACCGATCCCCAAGCCACTCATGACAGATTTTGGAACAATGCCTTTAGTAGCTGTGCTCGCGGCATATTCAACGCCTTCAAGCAAAAAGGCGACAACCACAATAAATTGCGCAATCGCGCCACCATTTCCGGCTTTCGTCGCAAAATTTACAGCATTTGTAGTTTCAGTTGTTGCATCTTTCACGCTATACACATCTCCAAATGGCTCAGGCGCAGATTGAACAACGGCGAGCGCTAACCACAAAAAGAACGCCATGATCGGACCGGCAACCAAGGCCTGTTTCAATTTTGTCCAAAAATCACCACCGATCCCCCCTAGTTGGCTGCCAATCTTTGAGGGCAGGGCTGTGGCGAAAAAAGCCAACGGGGAAATGATGAGCAGCATCCAAAGAGTAATAATACGGAACACCAAAAAAGCGATCATGATTACGATGATCGTGATGGAAATCAGGAGCATGAACAAACCAAACACCGCGGCCGCAAACAGTTCAGCGGTAGCCGTCGCTCCGGGATGCTCTGAGCTCATGGTCGTCAGCTGATCCAATTTCAGCGCCTTCACAAAATTTCCTCCAGCCGCCTGCTGAAAGGCGCTCACAAAGGTCAACATGATTACTTGTGAAAAATCAATCAACAACCCAATAAGCGTTTTTGAAAAATTGATCAGCACGGCCATGAGCAGCAATTTTGGCAGCACTTTGGAGTAATGAAAATCAGCTGGGTACCCAATAATCGTCGCAAAGGCCGATACGAGCAGAATGACGATAAAAAACATGTTGGTCAGATCACGTACCAACACCCATCCAAATTGAACCGGCTGCGCTTTGACGAAATTGTTATAGCTGGCGATTTTAATAAGCACTCCTACCAACACAATCAAGAGCTTACCCAACGCAAAGATTAATAGGTTCAACAAATCTCCTACAATGAGAATGGCTTTATCACCGATATCGTTCAGATCAAAAGCGTGAGCAGAATGACCGATAACAAAAATACCTATAACGAGACACAAGGCAATAAATCCGAAATGTCGTGATCGTGACAACCGTGTTATTGCCACTGCGGCCGGTCGTGCAAAAACACGCTCAACATACTCACGAAGTCTAGCAACGCCTTGAAGCATATTCAGTGAAAGTATAGCACAGATTCTACGGAGCTGGCAGCAAGACCTTCACACCACGTTGTAATCCCTTTTTCTGCCCTGTCCCCGCCTCCACTTCTAACACACGATCGGCAAAGTGGGTGGGTGTATATATGGCAGGAATCGCATCCCCCAGCGTCGCCGGCAGCGTCGCCATGTCCACGATCACATCGTTGTTCAGCCAAAGAATATCCAGCGAAAATCTGGTATCTTTCATCCAAAACGGGTAAATACCCGGCGTCTCGAACAAAAACAACATCGCCTGACGATTATGCAAAACAGCACGGCCAGAGAGCCCCTTTTCGCGCTTCGCGGGCGTATCCGCGATTTCCAAGCGAAGATCACGAAGATCAACAGTGGGCTGAGATATCTGGAGTAGTTCAGATCGATAAAAGACGCCAGCCAGGATAGCAGTGGGAAGGATGACAAAGAAAACGATTTTGAAAAAATGATTCATACACATTTGCGTAGGGGCGCATGCCATGCGCCCTTCGATCGACCGGCCAGCATGCCGGAATTGACAGGCATGTCGAAGGGCGTGTGGCACACGCCCCTACCCCTACCGTCTCACCCGTTGCAACAACCACGATGAAAGAAAGGTGAGAATAATCAGACTGGCCAACAAGAAAATCTTTCCGCGCGTTTGCAAAGATAGCGCTGCGACACCTGCTGCAAAAGAGATACCCCATAGCAGAAGCACAACAGTCCGATGAGGCAGCCCAGCTCGCAATAAACGAAAATGTAAGTGAGTATCATCGCCTTTCCATGGAGAAACGCCTCGATAGATTCGTCCGATCAGAACACAGGCTGCATCTGCGAGTGGAATCGCCAAAACAGCAAGTGCAACGGCAACCTTGGCACCGGACACGATCGCCAAAAAACCCAATGAAAAACCTGCGAGCGTGCTCCCCACTTCACCTAAAAATTGCTTGGCTGGATGGATATTCCGAGGCAAAAAACCCAAGAATGCTCCACCAATACTACTTGTGAATAACGCCACGTCTGGTTGAAAATACCGAGCGGACAGGGTAAGGGCCCCAACCATCGCTGATCCAATGACTGCCATGCCAGTTACAAGTCCATCCAATCCATCTAGCAACTTGGTGGTATATGTTGCAAAGAGCAGCCAGGCAATCGTAATGAGATCAGCCGGCAGAATCACATGTAGCGAAGGCAACGTCCACCAGGCCAGTGATGCGCCCCCTGGTCCTGTAAGTGACGTGATCTGATGGATGCCAGTACCTGTCAGCAATACAATGAGGGCGGCCAACAATGGAAAAAGTAGCTGAATAAATGGTGGTAATGACCATCGATCATCCAGCACTCCTCCACAAACCAACAGAAATGCACCTGCCGCAAAACCGATCAACTGTCTGCCTGTAATCGATCCACCCAAAATCAATCCATTCATGATCACCAAGCCACTCGATAGCGCCATCGCGCTTGCAACTCCAACACCACCCCACAATGGAATGGGCTGTGTATGGATCTTTCTCCCACCAGTTGGCTGATCAACCGCTCCATATCGAATCGCCCATCGCGTTGAGGCGATAGACAGAAGATGGCTAAGAATTGCGGTACAACCAGCAATGGTTAGACAGAGGATAAAGAGAGGATCGTGCATATCACGTGTGTCATTACCGCGAAAACGGAAATCCTGATCCCATTCGGCCGAACCAGATTCCCGCCTGCGCGGGAATGACACAATTGCAGATTGCGGATGAGAGTAAAATTATAATATGGGCGCCTTCTCGATCTTCAACGACCCATCTGCCTGTAAGATGATCGTATCACGTCGACCGACTTGCTTCCGTAAGAGAATATCCGCCAACGCATTATCTACTTGATCCTGAATAACGCGACGCAAAGGGCGTGCGCCAAAAAGAGGGTCAAAACCAGCTCTTGCCAGACGCTCGATCGCTTCATCTTCAGCGGTAAACCGGATCCCCTTGTCTTCAAGGCGCTTCGCCACACTATTCATAAGCAACCAAGCGATTTGAATGACATTATCAAGCGTGAGAGGCTTAAAAACAATAACACTATCGAATCGATTCAAAAATTCAGGTCGAAAAATACCTTTTAGCTCTCGTTCCAGCAGATTGGTTTTAATCTGATCCAATGGAATATGCTGCGCGATCCCTGTCTGAATAAATGCAGTTCCTGCATTTGAGGTCATAATGACCACCGTATTCGTAAAATCAATCGTACGACCAACCCCATCCGTCAATCGGCCATCATCCATCACCTGGAGAAACAAATTCAAAATATCCGGATGGGCTTTTTCAATTTCATCGAGCAATACAATTGAGAAGGGCAGCCGGCGCACAGCCTCGGTCAATAATCCGCCCCGCTCATCCCCGGGTTTCCCGATCATACGCGCAACCGAAGACGGATCCTGATACTCCGACATGTCGAGACGAATCATGGATTTCTCCTCTCCAAAATATTCGGCTGCCAGAGCCTTGGATAGCTCTGTTTTTCCAACACCCGTCGGTCCCAGAAACAAAAAATTCGCAATCGGGCGCTTCCCTTCTCGGAGCTCTGCACGCGCACGTCGCATGGCTTGCGCCACTGCTGTCACCGCCTCTTCCTGACCAACGATACGCCGATGGAGCTGCTGTTCAAGGTTCAACAGCTTTTCCGTTTCATCTTGACTAACCGCTTCCACGGGAATCGATGTTTTCTCATGAACAACCTGCGCTACATCCTGCACTGTAACAATCGTTCGTTCACCACGTTCTTTTCGAGCTCGTACGGCCGCTTCTCGGATAACATTCAATGCGCTTTCCGGAGTAGCCACATCCGTGAGATAGCGCAATGCCAAAGAGGTGGCTTTTTCTAAAGCCGCATATGAAAAAAATACGCTCTGCTCATATTCAATAAATCCACTTTTTATCATCAACACTCGCTGTGTATCGTTCACATCCATCGGCAATACCATGACCTTGATTAATTTAGCTCCAAGCGAACGACGTTCCAAATATTGCGTCCAAGCATGGGGAGTGGTGGTGGCAATAGCAATAAAATAGCCCTTATCCAGCTCACTCGCAAAGGTTTCCGCTAAATCCATCGGGCCACGACCCCCGCCAACCAAGGCTTCAATCCCCTGAACTGCCAAAATGACATTTCCAGAAACTGCTACTTCCTGTAGCAGACTCAAAAGCCGTTCTGCAACCAACCCCGGGTCTCCAGCCGCCAATACCTGAGCCAGATTGATAGAAACAAGACGGCGATCAAATAATTCAGGTGGGACATCTTCCTCAACCATGCGGCGGGCGAGCTGCTCAATCAACGCCGACTTCCCTACCCCAGTCTCACCAATCAATACCACTGATCGTCGCCCACTTTCAATCGCCTGAAGGAGCGCATTCATTTCACGTTCACGTGCAATCAACGGAGGAATAAAACCGTTTCTGGCAATCCGAGTAAGATCTTCACTCAAGCGATCAAGGAGCGGGGTTTGTTGAGCTGTCATCGCCCGATTCATGCTAGTATCCGGCTTTAACGAAGCGAGTGACACGAAGCGTTGGTGATCATCCCGCATCTTATCCCGAATCGCAATCCATTCCGCAACGCGTTGGATGTGTTCAGCTGGATATCCCAACTGATCAAGGAGTTCCTGTAACGCTTCCTGTTCTTGGAATGTCCGGAGAAAAATATCCATGACACTCACTGTTGAACGATGAGCAGCAACCGCATCTGCATAGGCCAACGCCAACACGCGCTTTGTCTCTTTTGAGAACAGAATCGGCGGACTCCCACCAGGGGCATCAAGCATCATGCGTGCTAATGGTCCCTTCATGAGATCAAATGACATACCGAGTCGCGTCATCAACGATCCGCCAGAAGGACTCGTCAGTGCAGAAGCGAACAGCATCAGCGGCTCGACTTGAGTCCGCTTCAGATCTCGAGCGATGGTATAGGCTGTTTCAACAACAGACATTGCCTCGCTCGAAAAAAAAGGAGATACATCGAAGCGATGCTTGGTACGCTCTGACGCCTTCTGTTCGTACGCAGCTCGCTCCGCTGCCGTAAGCTTCCATTGCGGGATATGTTTTTCCTTATTCGAAAATTCAGCCGCCCGAAAAATAAAAAAACAAAGGATCAGCAATCCAGCCCATAATCCATCCACAAATCCATATGTGCCTGATAGCCAAAATTCACGATGCAATAAAATATCCGTATCTTCCAAATGGAGAATCTTCCACACAAACAAAGCCATGAACGCCCCTACAACAACCAATAGCGCAAGATTGAATAGAACATTTACTTTTTGCCTAATCCCGCGAAACGCAATGGAAAAATCGTCTACACGAGCCCCCCATACCAAAAACCCATCGGTGGAAGGAACTCCAATCCCAGCCCCTCCGCATACCGAACATGAAAGCGATGCCCGAGGATCGGCTCCACACTGCGCGCACACGACGGCAACAGAAGAGGGCTCCTTCATACCACTCCCAGTAATGAGTGAACGACTAAGTGAGACAGAAGCAGCAGCACGAAGAGAGCGGGCGCACTTACCCATATCAATAATCCCCCTGCATAGATCAGCACCTCAACTCCCAGCGCAATCGTTCGACCGACGAGCACGACTGCTCGCATCAACAAACTTACTGCCCGTCCCGTAAAACTATACTGTCCATACATGGGAACAAAAAAATTGTGCAGCCAGATCCGAAACCCATACTGACGAATACGAATATCAATGGCGCGTCGAATCATCGCAATGATGCGCATGAAGCCTTTCGTGTACCACCATACCGGAAACCAGGCGACGCTTCCAATGAGGTCAACTCCAATGAGCTGCAGCACCGCCCCTGTCCGTGATTGCATACGAAAAGTATAGCACAAAAATCCTCCCGATACGCGCGGGAGGATTTTTGGAACAATAGAGTTGTTCCTCTTTGTCGTCCCGAGCAAAACGGAGTGACGTCGAGGGATCTATAAGGAAAATTTTTCTTATAGGTCCTTCAACTTCGCTTACGCTTCGTTCAGGACGACGAATGGAGAGTATAGAACTACCTTCATTTGGCGAACGCGTAGGAACGCGAGGCCGGATTCGCAAATTCCAACCGATCAACTGTCACAAATCCCAGTTGTTCAGCACGAGTCGTCATGCTTTGAACAGATGAAAGTGTTGCCACCTGATCTTCCAGCGCCCTCACTTGTGTTGTTAGGCTATCGACGTTTTTTTCAACATCGCGTAAATGAAACCCACGGCTCGCGGCTTGGTTGACTTGAATGATATACAGACCGATACAAGCCATCATGGTCACTGCCACCACCATGTTCCAACCGACGATCCCCTGTGGAAGTCGTCGTCCAATTGGAAGCGGAAGCTGAAGCCGTTCATGCGGTCTGGTCATTGCGATCGCAAAGGTACGGGACATAATTTTTTTGATGTGTATTTATTTTTTCTTGGCAATTCGGAGTTTGGCACTACGTGCACGAGGGTTTTGCTCCATCTCTGTATCAGATGGAATGCGAGGATGCTTCGTTATGACTTCAAGCTCCTCTGCAGCACGAAAGGTATGCTTTACGATACGATCTTCTAACGAGTGGAACGTGATAATCGCCAGCACTCCCTGAGGATGAAGGGTGGCGATTGATCCTGCGATAACCTCTTGTAACGCACCAAGTTCATCATTCACGACAATCCGTAAGGCTTGAAAGGTACGTGTCGCTGGATGAATGCGACCATGTTCATATGAACTCGGGACAGCAGAACGGATTACCGTGGCTAAATCTTGCGTTCCAATCAATCGAGCTGCTTTTCGGGCAGTCACAATCCCTTCGGCGATACGACGAGCATAGCGCTCCTCGCCATAGAGGCGAATAATCTCTTCAAGATCTTCCTGACTCCAGGTATTCACAATATCTGCAGCCGTCATGCCGTCATCATTCGCCTGAGGTCCAAGCCGCATATCTAATGGACCATCAGTCTGGAAAGACAATCCTTTGCGCGGATCACTCAGTTCATCAGAGGATAAGCCGAGATCAATAAGGATCCCATCACAATCCGCAAACCCCTGTTCGAGCGCAATCGCTTGAATGTGTCGGAAATTTCCCTCTACTCCTCGCCATCGATTGGCGTAGACTGACAAACGCTCAGCTCCCCGCTTCAGAGCCAACGGATCGACATCCAGCGACAAGACCTGCCCTTCTGGCGAGCTGACTTTGAGCAAGGTTTCGGTATGCGTACCTCCTCCAAGTGTCGCGTCAATATACCGACCAGCGGATTGAGGCGCGAGCGCCTCTAAAATCTCGTTGGTCATGACGGCCACATGTACAGTAGTCTCGTTCATACCAGTGTACCGAGGCGCTCAGCGATATCGTTACTCTCCCGTTCCGTTCGAGAGGCATACTCCTTCCAGGCCGTCTCATCCCAAATCTCCATGCGATCATAGAGACCGGTGACCACGACATCTTTTGATACCCCCGCATATTGGCGGAGGTATTCAGGAATCATAACTCGACCAGATTTATCGATCTCCACATCCATTGCGCCCGCAAGCATGAGTCGGGCGAATGCACGTGTATCGGCTTGGCCGAGTGGAAGAGCCGCCAGCTTGGCAGCCAGTGTTTCCCATTCGGTTTTGGGATAGAGAAACAAGGACCGATCAAGCCCGCGCGTGACCACCGCACCCGCGATGAGTCCTGCACGAAATTTGACGGGTATCGCTAACCGCCCCTTATCATCAAGTGTGTGATGGAACTCACCGATGAACATAGGTGACTCGTTAGTAGATCTTAATTCCCCACTTCTTCCCACTGAAACCCATTCTATTCCACTTAATACCAAAGGTCAACACAAAAGGCTGTGGATATCTACCTAATCACACCGTCGTCCTGAGCGGAGGCGTCCGACGCCGAAGTTGAAGGATCTTCTCCTCATGAGTAGATCCTTCAACTTCGCTCCGCTTCGTTCAGGACGACGAAAAATTAAACCTCGCCCAACATTCTCCGTCCCCTCAATTTTCGATGATATGTAATCGCAAACCGATGGGCTTCGTCACGAACTTGAACCAGTAAATTTTTATGGCGTTCGCAGGTTGTACAAATATCAATATTGCGATCATCACAGATCAATTCATCCTTGTCGCGTTGTGGGCCTTTAGCAAGACCGACCACCGGAATACCTAATTCGAACTCTTGGATGACTTGTTTCGCCGCATTCACCTGCGGCCATCCTCCATCAATCAAGATCAAATCCGGATGACGCCACTCATTCCGAAAACGGCGTACTAATGTTTCTCGCATCGAGGCCACATCATTTGAACCGGACACAGTACGGATGCGGAACTTGCGATATTCAGCCTTGGCCGGAGCGCCATTCTCAAACACGACCATAGATGAAACAGAGGACGTTCCTGAAATATTGGAGATATCATACCCCTCGATTCTGCCAAACACGTTCACGGGCGCCTCCCCTTCTCGAATCTTATCAACCTGATCATCTTCGCGTTTTAGAATGGCGATATCCTGAATGTGCTCTAAAAAGAAAATCTTGTTCCGAAGCGCAGTTGCATCTTCGAATCGCAACCCCTTTGCCGCCACCTTCATATCTTTTTGATACTGTTTCAATAAATCATCTTTCTTGCCCTCAAAGAATTTGATCAGGTCGCGAATAATCTTTCCATAGTCTTTTTTGGAAATCGCTCCAATACACACACCGGGACACAACTTTAAATGATGATAAAAACAGGGTCTCGACTGACCAGATTCGCACGTCGACCATGGAAACGCCTTACGTATCAAATCAAGCGCGGCCCTCAATGAGCGTGGTGATGTATACGGACCAAATACGGCTTTATAGTTTTTTGCCGCATCATCCTCCAAATCCGTTCCCCGGATGATGAGCGGCTTGGGAAAATCCTCGTTGGTGATCACCAGATATAAGAAGCTCTTATTATCCTTATCCTTAATGTTGTACGGTGGGAAATAATACTTAATCAGATTCGCCTCAAGGATCAAGGCCTCAATTGCTGTCGATTTTTGAATATAATCAATTTCCCGAATCTCACTCACCATTTTTTGAATACGTGCATCCTGAGGACGTTGAAAATAGGATGAAACGCGGCGTTTTAAAGACGTTGCCTTGCCCACATAGATAATCTTCCCCGCCTCATTCTTCATCAAATACACTCCTGGAGAATCGGGGAGCTCGTTATTTTTAATTTTTACATTCGCAGGAAATGGCATAGCTCCACACTAAACGAAAAAAGACGCATTGTCACTATGCAGCCATCGGAACCTCTAGCTGTTTTCTGTCATTCCGACCGAGGAGGCTCAGCGACGAGCGGAGGAATCCCTTCGAAAACTGTCCGGATCGAAGGGATCCCTCAGCTCCGTCAGACTTCGCTCGGGATGACATGTGTCTCAGAAATACCATTCAGATTCATTCAAAAGATAGCTATAACGTTCAGA
>CAYRMN010000004.1:0-30592 GCA_964425575.1 uncultured Gammaproteobacteria bacterium
ACCTGCGCCAGTTCACGACAGACATCGGCATGTTTTACGCTGAGTCCCAAATACAGGAATGACACTTTTTCTGTTCCTTTGGTACACGCAGTGATCCAGAATCCAACAAAGCGATATGGCCCAGTAAGTGTTTCCGCATTTCCATTATTCGGTGAAAGCTTGTTTTGATTCGCATCCGTGTTTTCAAACATGGCACGAATGGCGAAACCGGATTTATTACACGTCGCTTCATGCGCATAGTAATCCGTATGACGATCCCAGAAAGAAGAATCTGGACCCTCTTCTGTCACCCATTGAAAATCCTTCACGCCATCCATGCGATAGTTGGTTTCCCAATATTTGTAATAACAGTTTCCGTTATCGTCATATGTAAGATTTTCAGGATCTTGACCGTCATTTAAACCAGAACAGCGCATCTTCTGCGGAGCTCCTTTATTATCAAGGAGTAAATGCTCTTTGGAGCGATCCAAGGTACCATCAAACTCTTTGGTAAAGGCGGAGAAAATCTGGTTTGACGCCTGAGTGACTTTATCGATATCCTTAAAATCAGTGATGTCAACACCGTCGACATACCATTTTGGAATACGGCAAGCGGACAGGAACTGATCGTTCTGCGCAAAGAAGTGGAATTGAGCAAAATTCTTTTCTGATACTGCTTCCTCCTGCGCTGCTTTGTCAGATGCATTATTCTTGGTTGTTCCGTATAGCCATGACAACACGCCGGATGGTTTTACTGGCACAAAATATTCCATGTAGGTTCTCCCGAGACCACGTCCAGTTTGAATCCAACGACCCAGATTCGGATTCGCATCAGGAGATCGATCAAATGGACCAATACCTGGAACTTGACCGCCATGACCTGGATAACTATCACTGCCCTCACTTGTTTTTGAATCTTTTGGAATCGTCTCCGTCGCTTCTGCGCACCACTTGGCCTGTTCACCAACATCCTCAGTAGCATCCCCAGGCTCAGCGCCATCAATACCCCGCCCCAACGCCTGACCGCGCCACAAACTGGCAAACTTGAGCGGATCTTGACGGGCATCCTTCAATAATGACTGTTTCGTGTCTGCTGGAAAAGCTTGATTTACAACGGGCATTTTTCCCAAAACATCATTTGCGGTCTTTCCAACGAGCGGTACACCTGAAAGAATATCTTGAAATAATGTCTTGCTCGTCTGGTCTATCAGATTCAGGGCATCCCAAGAATCTGGCAAGACATTTGAAGCCGCAGCAGACATAAATTCTTCCCAGTCCGCATTCAACGCATCACTACTTGTAATACCATCATGACAATTACAGGCGCCTTCGTTGAAATTGCCACAGGCGTCCGCGCCCGACGGACACTGACCAGCAATATAGCCACGATCATAATTGAACTTTGACAGCTTACCTGGCAGCTCAAAGAATGGGTTGTTCATTGATGAAACCGCTGGCTGCTTGCTATCACCCCAATTCGTGTGGCTCAAAGCTGGCCAAACGGAATCTTTCGGAGGATTGGCGTAGGATGTGCAGTAAAACTCTCCAGCGTTGACTGGTGGCAAATACCCCGCTGTTGGCTGATAGTGGTACTGATCTTTCGTACCGACCAAGATTGGATTCGGATTCCAAATTAAGCAAGGATAGCGGCCAGGATCATTGGCGATGATGCGCGAGTAGTCACGTTGCAAACACTGACCGAACTGACCTCGGACAAGCGTGACATCGCTAATAGCGATACACCGTCCACCGCCTGGACAACCAGGATCTTCCGTCGTGCTAATGGCGGCTCCAGCTCCTGTTCCGTCTGCTGAAGCAGAAATAGTCTGTCCTGGCACACAGGACTGTCCATCTTTCGCACCGCCTGAACAGACACCTCCAAAACGTAGGGGGCCCAACGGGGAAAGATAATGCGTGCTCAATCCATTAAATTTCACTTTACGATACCCACAAGCACAATCTTCTCCATAATCACACAAATTCGCAGATTCATACCCAGTCGCGACCTTGGTAGGCTTGATGGGCTGCTGATCCGTCTTCCACTCACCCACATACACATTCGAAAACGGAGAATCTGATTCCGGATTCGCCATACACTCTGGAGAAGGTAGTGCATTCAACAGCGTCTTATCATTCTGACGGTCTGTTGATTGCTGCAAAACATCAGATAATATCTGCATGTTTCGAGGGTCAGCACTGAGTTGACCGTTCTGCTGTGCCTGATTCTTCACATCTTGTGATAATACGGACAGTGAGTCTGGAGAAAAATAACATGTCAATTCTCCCCCAGGAGGCGTCCAGGCATACCCAACTCGTCCAGTCTGCTTATGGACACACAAATTCAACTGCGGATACAAATTACTCAACGGCTTGTCGAGAGAAAATTGAACGAGCCCTGTAGATAAAGGCACCGCTGCAACGAGACGATATTCCAAGGCAAATTTCCCAGCCAGGTCAGCTGTCTTAAAGAAGAGCTCTGAACCAACCTGCCGATTCTGTAAATCCGCGGCCTGAAAATGATCAGCCAGCGTATAGCCGGAGTAGTCCATGCGCCCAAACCCAACCTTTCGGCTAGCATAGGTTGCCTGATCAAAGAACACACCTGGTTTCAAGACCGGCTCACGTGCTCGATCAACGTAATGTGCACAGAATGAACCGGTGTCGTTTCCTTTTGAGGCATCACACATGGCGACGTTAGTACACAGATCAACATATTTCTGCTGCGCAGGATCGTACACCGTCTCTGACCCTGAACACCCAAGCCACTGCGCGCAGTCGCGGTCTAACTTTACCTTCATGACCGCATTCGCGTCATTTGGATCGGACACCGTACATGTACCAGTCACATCGTAGTGCTCAGGATCACCAAAATCTCCAGAGGAAACCGTACAATCTGCATTACTAGAACAGGCAGCATTTTGGTGAGTCTTAATAAAGGCATTACTGTCGTCACAGCTCGACTGGCTCGCGCATGACTTCTGCAAATTTGTACACGTCCCCTTCTTTACACAGTACTGATTGTTCGGATCTGTTACGCAGTCAATCGGGGTTTGAGGTGTGTTTCCTTCGGCAGCAGACTTGCTATATGTCGCCGCTACACTGTACTTCAAGCGAGCATCTGTCACATCACGGAATAATACACAGCCACTCAGTAAATCGACTTTACCGTTACATGAAGATAAATCCAAACGAGAATTTCGAATAAAGAAGTATGGCTTTCCTGCTGGATGGAATGGATCACTATGATCATTCGGGTCGCGAAACTCCGTACACTCAGACTGCTCAACTGGACATTGTGCAACCCACCCAAGATAACTTGGGTCACCCGAATTCTGTTTTAAAAAGGTTGAGCCAGAAGAGAGTAAGCCGTGATAACACGGTTCATTTGTTCCTGTTCTAAACCAGCCGGAATAGCTCGCATTGGCTGGAATCCCCAGCGCTGGATTCGCATTCAATTGAACGCCATCTTTCCATTCACACGTATGATTGGCAGGATCACGGAAATAGGCCACGGTTTTCCCGCTCTTGAATTCATTGCAGAATAACTCGTTCTTACGACATAGCATTTGTGGTTCACCAGACTGATCGACGTACGATGTCACGTCGTCGATAAAATACACCGTCTGAAAAGCGCTACTTGAAGCAGACGCATCAAGTCCAAACTGATCCTGCGCAAAGCGCGGCTTACCGAACGCACGGCATGACGCATTCTCAGCTGAGCAGTGGGCTCGCGGCTCATCGATCAAGTACAAGAATCGATCGGCCACCCGTGTAGTAGTAACCGTTCCTACAAACATGGCTTCATATTCTTGTGGCAAGCCATTTTGCTTGGTATTCACCGATGTACCCGGCAAGACAAAGTTCTGTGCATACGGGTCAACAGAGTCTCTCGTATCGACGAACGCCTTACATGCAATCGCCTGTTCACGACACAGCTGACCAAACTGTCTGAGCGTCAATGTCTTATTGTCCCGATCCCGATATGCGCGGCAACCCAACATCGCTTGAGGCTGAGGCGTGCCTTCGGGAGTCTGATCACATTCAATAGGAGTGGTCCATGAATTTTTCACGGAATATGTCACATCTTGTAATCGTTCGATCTGAATCTGATCCAAAAAGGTCGGATTCGCCAAGGTGGTCCATGAAATGGTAGATGTCGCATCCGTACTTGATGCCGTAAAAGGCCCGAGCTCATAACGCTGCCAATCACTGCCTAGCTTAAAGGTTCCCACGACTCGTCCATCAACCACAACAGATGAGACCTGCGTCGGAACCGTCGATTTCGCCCAGAAAGATACGCTGTACAGCTTGCCAAACGAGGAAGGGAAAATGGTGCTTGTTTGGAGTGGTTGGACCCCTGTTACTTTGAGCGATTGATCGCCCACCAAAATGGATTCATTCGACAATGAGCCAGACGTAAAGGGATGCGTGCCCGTTCCACTCTTAAAGTCTTCATTAAAAATAGTCACTGTATTCCGTCCGGTTGTTCCAATATAGGCGCGACAACCGGCCTTTTGCTTGCTACATGTCAGACTCTGAGCAGGCAGAGTTTTATAGATACACTCCCCTGTTGCCGGTGTAAATGCACCGCCCGTTTTCACACAGTCTGCCGCATCGCTGCCACTCTTACGTAGATCACGACAATCCGGACTAGACAAAACGGTCTGAGAAAAATAGGTATAGAAGACCTCTCCTCCAGCATTGAAGAATTGACGACAATCCGCATCATTTCCAGCTTGCCAGGCAGCTGCGCTACATCCTGCAGGATCTTTTAAGAGCCCATCTGGACCCATCTTTTGGATGAGCTTTGGCGGATGCGCATCTAGCTTCCCAGGCAGACTCGCGTTTGGATCGTGAATCAAGCTCCACGTTTTTAATTGATATCCCGTTGTATCCGAACCCTCCCAAGTAAAGAATGTTTCAGAATCAGTACTCGGCTTTTCACACGCTCGGACGTAGTTATAGTATGACTTCTGTTCACCGCCCGCAGCGGCAACCTCGACATTCGTAAATTCTTCACAACCCACGTCTACAGCCGAACATGAATCAGCCTTACTTGGAATGAAGAACGCAGATGTATCATCCTGAGGGTCATCTAAACGCTGTTCGGCGCTTCTTCCCAGGTCAAAGGATGAGGATTGCTTTCGGTATTCTGCATACCCCACACAGCTGAATGGACAAACGTCAGCTACCGATACAGAAGCAGGAATTTCGGGAGCATTTGGGTTATTGACATCGCGATACCCCTGACAACCCTGCTCCGTTTGCTTACAGACTCTAGCAAATCGTTCACAGGCTGGATTATCACTATTGTCACCGTTACACAGCAGGTCTTCGGGCGGAACCTTCATGTGCGTTTCCTGCAAATTGGTATTCACACCATCGATAAACGGTGTAGCCCCCTCACCTTCTTCTAGTTGAATAGCATCAACCAAAACATTCTCACCCTGAACTTGGATTGAGGCGGAGGCGCTATCAAGGTTGGAAACAAACGTACACACAAAGCGCTGCCATACCGCACTGGACGTTGTCGCTTCCAGCGTTTGACTAAACCCAACAAGATTCGATGCCTTCCACTGACAGCCCTCGCCACGAAAATATTGACCCGTAGCTGCGGAATTATCTTTCTTGTTAAGAAACAGCTTCAAATCCAGTTTTCCAATTGAAGTTGCGTCTTTAGATCGACCGTACATTGAAAGGCTGTAGTATCGTAATGGAGCAAGGACGATACGATCAGCGACAGACTCCTGACCAGGACTCGATAAAGGCTCCAAGCTGCGCCCGCCGTCAACAGCAGCTGGACCATTATTTACCTGAGGCGCCTGATAATTAGCTGGAAGCTTCCAGCCCACAAGTTTTTTTGCATCAGCAGATAGCGATTGCTCGAACGATCCATTCTGAACAAGGTTCAAAGATGGCTGGCCGGATTCAACACTCAAGAGGCGCGTACAGCCTTCATCTGAAGCGCTACATGGCTTGGCTGTTCCGTCAACGTACACTCGAGGACCAGACGTCGCCGTACCAACCCATGCATCAGTTGTCGTAACATTGCCGTTTCGAGTTGTTGCGTACCATAAACAGCCAGCATTATCAGCTGAACAGGAACCGTAATCAATCGTATTACGAAGCAATGACTCCTGTTGACCATCTGGACCGATATAGGTACGGCAACTGGCAAAACGCTCTACACACGCATCAGCCGAAAAACGCCAAACCGGCTTCTCAGCCAAGCAATAGCCATACCCCGCCGTACATTTCCCATGATCATCCCGACCCAAGCATGAAACGGCATCAGCGCATTCTTGCAAACGCAATGATGTTCCCGGAAAAACCGTGTCTCCATATCCCTTAACACGGCACTGAAACGGCGGAGCCGTCAACACCCAATTTGGGTCAATTAATTTGCACCATGGATGTTGTGCGTCAATCTGACCCTGTGCATTGCATTGGGTAAATCCCTTAATCACTTCCCCAAGCGTAATATAATTTCCGTCTTTTTTCTTATTAAACGGAGAATTAGCTGCCATCTCCCAGCCGACTGGAATAATACGTGAATAACGTAATTTAATGAGATTTGAAGCACAGTAGGCGCGCTGATAACAGGTCGAGTCCTGATCCTGTTTCGCATCCGCCTGAGGAATCAATTGCCAATCTGCATGCAAAAAAGCTGGATTACCAGAAGGTAAACCGTTTAAGACAACATTCGAAGCACGTCCTACCGTATACGCCCCCGTCTCACCTGTACTACGCAGCGCAGCCGCAAATGCATCATCCATGGCACAGCCCCACAACCCACGAGGCGTTGGACAGCTGGACAGCTCCGTCACAAAATCCTGCTGATCATTCGAAATCAAATTGGGCGTTAATAGATCAGAAAAAATGACCCGTGCAGCTGCGACATTGTTATTCACGACCGCCTGTGAGTTCACCAAATCTACATTAGCCTCTGAGGCATCCTTTGCCCCACATGTTGCAAAACACTTCAAAAGCTTATCCAATGAACCGGATATCAGAGTATTCGCAAAAGTTGAAGCGGTTAGGACACCGAGTTGAGTGAATCCAATATTAAACGCATTGATCAATAACGCACTGGTCTGCGCGCGCTGGTTCGCAGTCAATAAACCAAACGCATTGGATTCTTTTAAGGTATCTTTCACTAATTGAGAGGGGGTCTGGATCTTTCCGGAAAGGGCATTCTGAACCTGCTTGAGACCACCCGTTTCCTGACGATTAAGCTGAGCAGCTGTCTGCGCATCTAGTTTTTCTCCTAAAATCTTGCTGTGCAGCTGCATACTCACACTTAACGGACTAGCCTGGGGATCGTATTGAGCTGTAATATTTTTCTTCAAATCTTCAGGATGCTCAAAGTCATACCCAATTTTATCAAAGGCTGCGCCAACCTTTTGCTGTGTACACTTCGCCTGCAATTGCTGAATCTTTCCGAGTGGACCGAGAGCAATTTTCATTTTCAATAAATCTGGAGGTGCACACAAATCAAACCCATTCGCTTTGAATACCTCTGTATTTAACGAGTCAATAAACTGATCTCGTGTCTTTTCACCAACTTTCTTCAAATAATCTCCATATCCATCCTCCCAGAACAAAGGATACTGTCCGCTGTCACCCGTCAAAATACGCTGCGCAACATCATAGGCAATCTTCTGTGTAAATTGCTGCGAGGCATTCAAAATAGCAGTGATGCCACCGAGCGTGATCGTATGAAAAAAACTCCCGACTTTTTTGCTCACCTCTTGATAGGCGTTATACGTAATCGTAACAGGAGTACCCGGAATAGGTGGGAGGGGGGTCTTGTCTAATTCAGGACTCTGAGCCGCTGCAGATGGAATGAGCATCCTCATCCCCAGCATAAGGCATACGCAACCCAACACAAAAGAACGAGTGTGGGCAGAAAGAAGAGTGGAGTGAGAAGTTCTCATACGATATTTACGGGGTGGTGTTTCCATCCGCTGCGTGCGTAAATGGATCAGTGATGCCTGTACCTTGCTGCACCTGCTGTCGAGACGTTTCAACCATCACTGTATCGTACAAATTGAGCAGTTCGGTATCCGTTAATTTTTGTATGACTGCCTGATCAATTTTTCCAGTGCTTAGCAGTACCGCTCGAATAGCTTTTGGATCGCGGATCAAGGTTGGCTCAATCTCTGTAGAGGTACCCCCCTGCTGATTTAAATTCTGTTTCCCTTGATTGATTCCTTGCTGAAACGTTGCGATTAATTGATCCGAACCTCCGTTGAATAATGAGGGATCAAATAATGACGGGGTTGATGAGGCGAGCGCAGACACATCAATCGGAGCAGCTGTGCACGGCTTGCCCGCCACACAATTTGGATTCGTCCCAAGTGCCAATTCAACATTGTCTGGGGCGCTATCTCCATCCGTATCTCGCAAATACGGAGACGTACGATATACATGTTCTTCATCCCAATCTGATATTCCGTCTCCATCGGTATCTCGTCGTCTCGCTTCTGCCTCCAAACGAGCGCTTGGATCAATGACATCCAGCTCTTGTTTCGCAACCTCAATTTTCTGTTTAGAAATCGTGAAAGGATCCGTAATGCTCGAACCAAGATGCTGAATAGACAGGCCGAGCGCCAACAATCCGCAGATACAAAAAATGATGATGGAAACTTTCTGTTCCCTGCGTAGGGCACTCCAACGCTCTCCCGCGGACTGTAGGATGGGAACATGATCCATACAAATAAAGACGGATCGAGTGTAGCATGAAAAACAAAAAAACTCACGCGACTATTCTTCCCATCGCACCTTCACACGCTTGCCATGTTCCTGAATGGTTATCCGAACCTCCAAGACCCCATTCTTCAGACTGGCCACAGCGCTGTCCGCAGCGACTTCATACGGAAGTACAATGGAGCGGCTGAAGCTTCCCCAATAACATTCACGATAATACCAATCCTCCGCTGATTGCTCCGTCTGGGTTTCTCGTTTTCCACGGATCGTCAATAAATCTCCATGAATGGATATATCGATTTCATCAGGAGAAACGCTGGCGACCAACGAACGCACCACAAGTTCACCCCCCTCTCGAAAAACGTCGATAGACAATTGACCTTCGTCTGTTTGGCCCAGCCAATCAGACATCGAGGTTCCCGAAGAAGAATACGCCATACTTTTTTAAAGAATAGCAGAATTGCACATACCGTTGTAGGGGCAGATATATAAACGGGCAGACGTATAAGCCTGCCCCTATCTCATATTGATTCCTATTAACTTAATTCAAACTTGAGCTTGAAGCGGTCACATCTGGAGAAACCGGAACAACAGAGGTTGAAGACGCTGAATTTCCCGGAGCAACACCGATCATACACACTGCTCCCCAGGGGCGATAGTGACTCTTAAAAAGATGCTCCATTTTTGAACCGTCTGCATAGGTAACGATCTGGGTGAATTCAGCATCAGCACCTTTATGCGCAGTTTCCGTGCATTTTTTCTTACCTGGGGGCAGATCCGTGGTCTCTACAAGTTTCGGCGGGGGCGGATCAGTAATATTGAAAATTTTTGGAGTACGCCAGCTTGGATCAACAGTACGACCATCTTTCGTGCCCCAAAATTCGAAGATAACGGTATCGCCCTTCGTATACGCATTGATGAGAATGGAATGACCTGTATCATTTAGAAAACGCATGTCCGGCTTCGGATCATAAATCGTCGCATCTGTTCCAGCTGGCTCGTAATACACGACTCGATACGCATGATTCTGTCGTTCGGTAATCTTTAAACCTGTATCAAGAGCGCCACGAAAACTCGTGGTCCCAATCTGACACAAACCTCCTCCGAATTCAGGCAGTGTTTTATCACCTTTGATCACCAGTTCAGGAAACCAGCCGTGTTCTCCGTCAATAGGCCCAAGCGTCTTGATCAGAGAAAACTCTTCGCCGTCTCCAATAATCGTTCCATTAACCTTTTCAATACCCTTGGCGATATTTTTTCGACGATTTACCGGAGACCCCGCAAAATTTGAACGGCCAACTCCAATAATTTCTTTGATGCCCAATCGATCTGGGTCCTCTCCGGTAAGATCGCCATTCACAGTATCAACGATAAGCGGAAAGACATGCTCTGACGGCCAACGTGTTGCCACTTGCCGTAAGGTGCTCGTGGCATTAATCGCTGTTCCCTGAATACCCGGAACAAAAGAGGCTATCTTCCCATTCGTTACCACAAGCGAGCCTTTCTTCACTTCTTGTTCCAGGGATGGAGCCAGCTGACGTAGCGTGTCATGAAACGCTTCTGGATCAAGCGCTGGTTTTAGTTGACCGTGTTCATCCTTAGCTCGAATCCAACTTGCGAGGGTGGACGTTGAGATAGGATACGTTTGATCTTGATAGGTAAAAACGAGCTGTGGACGACCCAAAAATTCTCGTATTTGCGCCATAAGAGGCTGTAAATCTGCAGCATACACCTGTGGTTCAATGGTTGTTTTTTTGAGTTCAATCGGCTCATACGACAAGCCTTCTGCCTGAAAATGGATCGCCTTAAAAGCATCTATCATTTGAAATGCCGTTCCTGCATGCTCAGACTCAATCATCACACTTGGCTCGCCCACAGTTGTGGTTTTTATGGAAAAAGACGCATCTTGTGCTGCGACAAGCTTTTCCTTAAATAGTTCGTGCAGAGCATTCTCTATGCCCGCTTCATCAATCGCAATCGAAGCAGGAATACGCGTTGGTCGAACTCGAGCTTCAAACTGTTCAAGTACATTTTTGAGCCAACCATCACCACGACCAACCTCATACGCTACCTGAAGAGCGGCATCAATATCATACCGGATCAAATCGTGGGACGTATCTGGATTGGTTGCCAGCCCTATGACATCCAACTGTACTTCTTTTCCTTGAAATGAAAAACGCAGTCCTTGTGCCAAGGCCTGATCAATAGCCTTCTGCACAGTCTGGCGCGCTTCTTCTGGCGTTAGTCCATCCAAGCGCACGTCTAAAATACGAACTCCAGGGAACATCTGATGATCGTATAAACGAGCATAGATGACCTCGGCGCTAGCAGCGCCAATAGCAAGAAAGGCAACCACTCCAAATGTAACCGCGGCCCATAGAGCAAACGCCCGGATCAATAAAATGTCTCGTTTTTTATCACTCATGGCAGTAGTATTTCATTCAAAAGCTCTCTCGCCAAGTCCTGCCTCCCTGCGTCTTCCGATCCGAGCACTGTGGCCCATAGACGGATCTGAGAACCAACCTTCGGCATTCCCTCGCAAGCTGCAAGAGGAAGCTTTACAAGCTGACCATCATCACAAGACAATGTAACCTGATCGCCTTCGATAGTTAGAACCGTCGCATGCAATGACGTTAGCATAGATAAGCAGCTCCAATATATATAAAAACGAGGTCTACAGCAATCCGCATCCAAGAAACTTTTTTGTAGGGGAGAGCGAGTCCGAAGACCTGCGACACCCTATGAAGAAGTTCCATGCTTGTCGTGGACGCGGATTGCCCTAAACCCCGTGTTTTGGCAATCCCTAAAAGAGCGAGAGGTATACTCTCTCATACGAACGCACATTTGTCAAGCCATCCTGACGTTTTTCGCGTATTTTATGTTTGTATCCTTTAGGGACCAAAAAACGGCCTTTTATAAAACCGCTTCAAGGGACTAAAGGGAAGATATCATATGAAATCGATTCTGTCAATCCCGACTCAATGCTGACCATATATAACGCTTTCTGCACGATCTAGAGTGCATTTTTAGATTTTGAAAGCCGCAGGTGGAGCTGAATCCTGCGGCTTGGGCCCGACCAAAGAGACCGGTCAGTCGTCTTGATTTTCTGAAATTAGGAAGTAGGGATCGAGATCTTCGATGGTCCAGGTGAGCATGGTGATGTTCACACCCTTGGAAGTAAATGCTCCTTGACTTGTCGTGGGCGTGATACTTTCGAGTCCGAGCTTGCCGAAGGCCTTGCCATTCTGGGCCAACTCGAATCGCTCACCTTCCTCAGTTTCCGTGCTGATCGTGGCTCTGATCCGATCATTGCCCAAATCTACGCTGCTGTCGCCAAGAGTGACGGCAACGTCGAACTCGATGGTGAACGTCATGGCGCCCATCTGCGAATCCCAGCTCGCGGCTACGCAGGAACCGTCGCCAGTCAGTCCGTCGAAGTGGATGACAGCAGGCAGCGCCGAGAATTCGAAGTTCTGTGACGCCATAGCCACGGTGTCATGGTAACAGCCGAGGAATCCGAACTTAACTCCGGGAATCTCTGCGGTTCTCGGACCTATGCCGTTGATAGGGGCATTCGCATGGCCCTTCAAGACCACGGTCACATGGCCTGCCAAGCTCACGACACCAAATCCGGGATCTCCACGCCGTTTACGGCAGCATTCCTGATACGTCCCATCTAGAGACTCGATGTGCTTTCGCAGCAGGGACGCTTGCTTCTGGAGATCCTTCTCTTTCAGCGTCACTCCACCTATCCCCTGTCCTACTGGGCAGCCTGCGGAGCTGCATTGCCTCTGCGCTTGCAGCACCCGGATCTTTGCTTCGACGTCCGCCAGATCTTCAAAAAATCCTTGCAGCTCTTCAGCGCACACGTCTTCGTAGCAAAACTCCCCGACACACTTGGGGGACTTCGGAGGAACTGCGACCCCAGAAAAATTTTCGAGGCTCGCGGAATAAAGGCTGCAGCTCATCAAGGAGGCAGCCGAGACAAGCAGCATCCCCGCCAACCCCATGGCCGCTCCCTTCCTCAGCTCGCTTCCTCGCTTCATGCTCGCCTTCCTTTCTCGCTCACGTTTTCTTCAAAAGGACCGAAATAAACATACTGAGAAACCCACCTTGTGTCAATTTACAATCAAGAATTGTCTCTCATTTTTATCAAAATGAATAAAAGTTAGCCCCGGTCGTCAAGGATTGAACGCCGGGGTGATCATACAAAGGCCGAGAATCTTATTTGGCCGCAATAACTTGGACGCGCACGATGTCGCAACTGTTCAGCGATATGGCGTCCGATCCAGGTAGACAGCGCCGGGCTTCCTGAGGGAAAATCAGGCACCGGCAGATGCAGTCCCCCATCTTTCCGCTCTCATCAAAGGGGCACACTCCCCAGAGTGTAGCTCCGCCTACAGAACAGGAGTTGGGGCAGACGCCGTCCATGGGCTCGGAACTCTCTGCGCCTGGTAGGGACTCAAGAATGACGCACCCGCACCGACCTAATTCCGGCTCAAGCCGCCTTTCCTCGTCCGTTGGAAGCAGTGCGAGCAGCTCCACATCGAGAGCTTTACAGGCCTCGGGGGAAACTGAGCAGGTGCCGTCATCCTGAATCGGCGTTAAGAATTCTGGCGGTGTGGTCGGCTCTTCATGACCACTGCATCCCCCTCCAACAAACATCGCACTGCTGCCTACAAGCAGCGCGGCGACCAATACCAATCTTCGACGCATACATCCTCCACACATGTTGGAAAGGTGCGCTGACCATCAGCTAAGGTTAGGGTGCGCGAAAAATATACACCTGTCAATTTCATCCATCCACTGACCTATGCCGCTTAAACCTTCTTCGCTATGCACACAATCCCCGTCCCAATTGGCATATGTAGAAACTTCCCCGTCCACGCTTCAAGAAAAGCGAAAGGCAAAATAATCTTCCCGAGCCAGCGTGGCCCGAACAGGCTCTGTGGTCGTGAGGCACCGAGCAAGCGCAGAGGAAAATAAGCAAACGAAAAATAATGGTTCCAATCCAGTATTTCAAATCCATGTCGCTGAAGAGCTTCGTTTAAACCTCGAAAGGTATAGCGTCGAAGATGATGAGCTTCAATGTCGCTCTTACTCCATAAACTCATGTAGGCTGGAACGGTTACAAGCAAATGGCCTCCAAGCATAAGAAACTGAGCGGCGCGTTCTAGCCCCCCGTCTTCATCCACATGCTCCAACACATCGACCATCATGACGAGATCAGCTGGACCGATCAATTCATCTGGTCCAATCTTCTCAAGCGGCAAGTGAATAAGGCGCGATCGCATGTGCGCTGGGGGACAAAAGGGCAATGGATGAGGTTCAATACCAATATATTCGCCGTCAGGATTTAGAAAAGACTCAAGGATAGACGCATTCCTCCCCGTACCACAGCCAATATCAATCACTCGAGACAACGAGGTCATGTGCTTGGTCAGCATATTTCGTAACCACTGACGTTTGGCGCGGTAATACCAAGAGTCTACATCCTGTTCTGCCATTTCTAGAAATACATGAGGTTCCATATATGATTAATTCTATCTTACGGTGCTATTACTCTATTTGTCGTCCTGAGCTTGTCGAAGGATCTTCTCCTTGGAGCAGGTCCTTCGACTACACTTCGTTCCGCTCATGACGACGGAACAGAAAGACTCTTCAGGGAATACAGCGTAAAGCGTTCATTCTCAAACACCTTCTCCCCTACTCCAAGTCGCGCTGGATCCCAATGATCTTCGAGCTTATCGAATAAGACATAATCAACTCGATAGGATCGCAGTGCATCTCGAGGCGAGATATGTTCACGGAACTGCTCATAACGCGCCAAGGCTCCTGGCAATTCATTTTGCACGAATTCCAGCCGTTGCTCAGCAAAGATAGATAAGGTGAAATACTGTGTCATCCCGATTGGATCACGACCAAAGGCTTGACGTACTGCCGTCGATGTAAGATCGAGTAATTCAAACCAGGTAAACGCCGCCTGCTCTATGCGCTTCGGATCTATTGGCGTCGCCATCGCATAAAAATGCCACCACAGATGAGCTGGGGTGTAGATCGGAATGAGTAAGCCAATATTTTGATTGGAAAATACGACATCATCTCGAGTCGCGTGCTCATTCAGCCATGTCGCTACCCCAGAGAATAGCTGTAGATTGGCCATGAATACTCGGTTGGAGGTAAAGATTCGATACTGAAACAACATCTGAACGGTAAGACTCAACAGGAGCACGATCACGGCAGCGATACGTGGATGGGACGACTTCATCCCGGACCAACCCACGCACAAAAAAATCCACAAAACCAGAGAGGAACCGATCATGGACATGTAATGATCAGGCTGAAGGCTAATGCCCGTCACGATTTGTTGATTCACTGCGATAAATGTCGCCATGAGTCCCGCGACACTCAAGCGATAGATGTGCGCTGAAACAAAACGCCGCGCTGCATACAAGGCACCAAGTGCCAAAATGAGAGGTACATTGTATGTCCACGATGCGAACTGATGTCCAAAAACAGCTGCGAGTCGTAATGCGTACCCAGCATCATGGGATGCAGAAATAACAGAGATCAAGGCAGGTAATCCAAGCGCCATGCCTACTCCACCACTTTTTAATAACGCAATAAAAACTCGAGGCTGACGAGCCTGCATGCTTTGAACGATAAGCGCAAACAGCAGAGCCAGGCTCCACGTCCAAGCCCATACATAGGTGTACATCAACAATCCAATAATAAGTCCCGCTGAGAGCCAATATTTCTTCTTATCGGGCTGCTCAAATACACGAATCCACACATAGAAAAGCGCCCAAAGAAAAGGGGCTTCAAATTGAGGATGAACTGGTCGATCATACAGCGTGTAGAGCAATGGTGGAGTTCGGCCAAAGAGGATAGAAAATGCATTCAATGGCCCGTAGACTACATAACTCAGGCACACGACCGCTGTTGCCGATGTAAGTGAAAATAAACGAGAACGGGTTAGTCGCCACGAAACGCTATACACCACAAGCAGGAAAAGCGTAGGCAGAACAAATCGCCAGCCTAGTAATACATTATCCGCTCCTGCATGAAACCAACGACCAGGCAGCGCCATAATGCGCTCAGCCAGATCTGGGATTGGATAAGGTCGGTGTTTCGTTTCAAGCAGAACGGCATTCCATGGCTTACCGCCCCTCATCGCTTCAGCCATCACCGCGTGATACCACGCTGCATCCTGACTAACGGGTGAAATAATGGGCGCAATACCCCGATATCTATTCCCCATCCAAACACGGAACATCAGCTGGGAAGAGATCATTAAAAGACCTACAAGGACAGCAAAGAAAAAAACCATCCAATACTTTCGCGAAAACACTTTTCTGTCATTCCCGCGCAGGCGGGAATCTTGTTTTTCGATAAGATTCCCGTTTTCACGGGAATGACAAATAACATCACTCATGCCAACGGTTTCTCAAAAACGACTTGCTGCTGATCCAATGCGCGCACTCGGATGAACATCTGGCTGTTCAATTTTGGGAAAAAAGGGATGTAGGCGCGAAGACGGGAAGCGGCGTGCTCAATAGTGAAACGCTTGATCGGCCTGTCCCATAACGATAATGCGATACCTGTTTTTTTAGCTGCCCACTCACACCAAGCGTGGCTAATAAAACATAAATGCTCCCCGCTGCGAAACTCACTCCAGTGCCAACCTGAACATCTCATAATCCAACTGGTCGGATCAGGCGTGCTAATGACTATCTTTCCCCCTGGAGCCAACCAGCTAACCGCCTTAGTAAAAACATCAAATGGATGCGACACGTGTTCCAGTACATCCCACAACATAATGATATCAAATTGTTCATGGATCTCAGCCTCTTCAATGCGCTTACACATGAATGTTACGCCTGGAAGATATTTCCGTGCCTTCTCGATCGCATAGGTAGATACATCAATCCCCACGAGACATGACTCCGATACACCGAGATCGCGAACTGCTTCGAGTGCGGTTCCGGTCGCGCAGCCAATATCGAGCACCCGCATATGAGGCTGCACATGCGACATGACACGCTCTGTAAAATCTTCACGCAAACGAAAGCGATAGCGATCATACGAAAGATACCCGGAATACCAGGGCGAATCGATGATCCCCTGCTCAAAATATTCTTGTGTATAGAGATGTGTAGCCGGCTTCAGTAAAGACGTAACTGGATACGCTCCACATGCCGCGCAATGCCACATGCTCCAAATATTCCTCGGCTCTTGTACGACGCGCTCGATCAAAAGCGCATTACAAGACGGGCATGTCAGGGTCATAACTCATTTTAAACTCTCTTCGATCATGCAACTTCGTTTCGTCGTCCTGAGCGAAGCGTATGCGAAGTCGAAGGATCTATAAGGAATATATTCTTTATAGGTCCCTCGGCGTCACTCCGTTTTGCTCGGGACGACGAAAAATGAACCTACACGCTTCTTTATTCTGATTTCACCAACTTCCCTACTTCTTCTAATTTCACTGACAGCAATTGCGACACACCATCATCACCCATAGTCACGCCGTAGAGCACATGCGCTTGATGCATGGTGGCACGATTGTGGGTCACAACCACGAACTGCGTTTTATCAGCCAGGGTGCCGACAATCTCCGCAAATTTGCGTGAGTTAGATTCATCTAATGCAGCATCGACCTCATCGAGCACAACGAACGGAGATGGATTCGTCGCCATAATCGCACAGATGAGGGCAATCGAAGTTAGCGCTCGTTCGCCACCAGATAATAGAGAAATCGATTTAAGACGCTTACCAGGCGGCGTGGCCTGAATTTCAATCCCAGCTGGACCGGCGTTCGGATCAACCTCAGATATGATATTCCCGCTTTCATCCACGTCTGGTTCTGGCGCAACCTCAAGCAATTTTGCTTCTCCGCCTCCAAATAGCTTCTTAAAGAAAATGCCAAATTCACGATCAAGAATACGGAACGACGTTTCAGCTCGCTCTTTAATCGTCTGGTCTAATTCAGCGATGATGGTATCGAGCGATACCATGGCTTGTTTTAAATCTTCGACCTGAATGTTCAGTTCATCAAAACGCTTTTTGGTGTCTTCGTATTCTTTCAACACTTCTGGATCAATACCGCCAATCCATTCCAGCTGCGAACGAAAGCGGGTTAATTTTGATGACATGGCCTCAAAGGAACTATCTGCATTTTTTCCTGACAATGCATCGGCGAGCGTATCAAGCTCTCCTTCGAGGGTCGGTGCGTGCAGACGTAACTCCTGCCAGAAACCCTCACGCCGCGTTTCAATACGCGCTCGCTCCACTGCTGCCTCACTCGCTTTCCGTTCAGCCTGAACAGCGGCATTTCGGATGTCTGTTAGTTTGTGTTGCAGCTCAAACACATGCGCTCGCTTGTGCTCTTCATTCTTATTCCATTCTTCGATGCGCGTTTGGGTATCATGCACCTTCTTTTCCACTGTCTCCATCTCTTGAATGAGCTGGCGCACTTCTTCCTCAATCGCTGGATCAATCGCAACAGTTTTTTCAGGCTCAGGCGCAGGTCGCTGAAGCTTAGAAAGGAGATCTGTATGGATAGCGCGCAACTTCTCTGTATGTTGCCGAATCATTTTAAGATCTGGTTCGGAAGCATTTACAAGCTCCCAAAGTGCATCATGCTCTACCCGTACCTGCTCAATACCTTCAATAATCTTCGAGAGGGGGAGCGGCGACCATGGTTTCTCGGCACGCACTTTGGCCACTTCTTTTGAAGCTTCCAGCCGAAATTGGCGTTCCCTCAGACGTGAACGCTCTTGCGCAAGATTATCCAAGGCAAGTCGCAATTCTCGAAACCCTTCTGAAGGTGGCGTCGCTTTTTCGAGCACGCCGAGCTCTTGCTCCAAAGCTACAGCCTCTCCCGCTCGGGCAGCTTTATCGGCTTCAGCAAGCTGCACCATCCCTTCCGCAATCTGCAAACGCCCCCGCAGATCTGCCCACATCCGACCATAATACTCCCGTTCTAATTTCTGAAGCTCCTGTTCAATCCCCTCGCGTTCCTGCAAACGCTTGGCCTGACGTTCAAGCGAAGATAAACGAGGAGCGATTTCTCGTAGCAATAGCTCGGCTTGTTTAAGATTTTCCTGTGTCGCGTCCAGTTTATTCATCGATGCTTGGCGCTTCAATTGAAACGGACGAAGTCCAGCCGCCTCATCAAAAAATTCCTTGCGCTCTGCCGGTGAGGCTACGAGCACATGGTCGACCATCCCCTGTCCAATGACACTATAGGTACGCTGACCAATGCCCGCCTGAGCCAACAACAGCACAACGTCCGTCAGACGAGCGGCCTGTTTATTCACTTCATACTCTGACTGACCATCGCGATACAACCGACGGGTAATAACAATCTCTGGCAGATCAATATCCGGTTTATCATCATTGACCAGCGTCATGCTGACCTCAGCAAATCCAGCACGCGATTTTTTATCCGTCCCTGAAAAAATAACATCTTCTGAACGCTTGCTGCGCAAGAGCTTCATGCTCTGTTCTCCCATTGCCCAGCGAATCGCATCCGCAATATTCGACTTTCCAGATCCATTCGGCCCTACCACCGCCGTCAGTCCCCGTCGCCCACCGGCATCCGGCAAAAATTCCAGCACCGTCTTTTGGGCAAACGTTTTAAACCCCTGCAACTCCATGCGGCGCAAATACATATCGCTCATAGGGTAAAGGAAAAAAGGATAGGTCACAAGGTAGGGGCGGGTTTCAAACCCGCCCTCCGGCCGATACCGGATGGATCATTCATATCGAACCGTTCGGTCGGTATGTCGAAGGGCGGGTTTGAAACCCGCCCCTACAGCAAAAAAACGAAAATTGGATTTTTAAGAGCCGTTGATCCAGGACGGACCAACGGCTCTTGAGCGTCGAGAGTGGCTCGACGGGAAGTTCGATTCATCGTGGAATGGTCGCCCATTCCTTCGGTGGTTCGCAGGCTTGAGATTCCATGACGGCAGCGATGTTCGTACAGCTTTCATGATCACCGGCCTGGGCTTCGGCAGGATGCGTGACGAGATAACTGCACGTCACATACCCAACCAAGCAATACTGCGCGCACCGTGTCACGTCGACACCATCCTTGGTCGTGATGCGGTCAGGCGACAGGAGCCCAATCGCAAAGCAGTACGGTCCTGCTGCCTCCGAATGTTTGAGACGACATTGTGCGGACAGCTCAGTATGTCGCTGCTGCATGCGCTCACATGCAGAGAACGGGGCAACTGCACGAGCTGCACCCCTGCTGTTTCCCCACCGATGCCTGAAAGCATCCTCAAAACTCTCCTCTTGATTTTGAGATGGAGAGCTAGCGCGAGCAGGCACCGCGCTGATCTGCGGCACGGCAGGCGAGAGCGGGTTGGCGCAGCCAGCCAGCGAGGTGACAATGAGACCGAAGGCGACGAGCAGAGCAGCGATCTTGGTATTCATGGAATTCCTCCAGGGTTCAGCTGCTCATCGAGATGACGGGCATGTCTGTATCTCCATCAAGAAATACGGATATACCCGTCATGTAATCCTTTCTATGCTTTCAAAAAGAACCCTTTATGTATAGCGTAAATGAGCCATATTGTCAAGTTTACTTGATTCATTAAATCGAGCGATATCTCTCTTTAATAAACTCAGAGCCTGAACTAATTGAAGGCCATTTTCAAAGGAATGACACGAAAAACACAATTTTAAGAGCCGTTGATCCAGGGCGGACCAACGGCTCTTGAGCGTCGAGAGCGACTCAGCGCGGATGGTGGCTGCGGCTACAGCGGCGCACGAAACGCGACCGTCCACCCTGGAGAGAGGCGGAACCCCTCGTCCCACACATGGATGCCCAGCAGCGGCCCCACGATGACATCAGACATACGCTTCAGCCGAATCCTCGCCCCCATCATGGGCCAGATTTCTGTCTGTCTTCGTGATTGGGGGCTGAACAATGTTGGAAAGAAGACGGCTCGGCATGTCAGGGCTGGGCTGATCGGGGCAACGCCCATTACACTCAGGGTGAGGGTGCCGAACCCGTTCCAGGCGCCCTCGTCTCGAGCCTCTCCCATGCCTCCAGATGCACTGATGACGAGCATTTTAGCGAGGGTCCCTTCCAGCTCCATGTTCAGAGATAGTCGCGGAGCTCCCGTTGACACCCATGCTGCGCCCTCACCGAAAACTGTGAGCATGAGTTGGTTATCTCGACCCCAGCTCACGCCCGCGTGAACCGCAATCTCATGCATGCCGACCCCCCCTCCCCAGACCAGATCACTGTCCGCCCTGGCTGACGGCGTGAAAAGAATGGTGGCCACGAAAAAGAACATGCGAAAGACTCGTTCGACTCGCTTCATGACGAACCTCCCTCACAAAAGGTGCTTCACATCCGTGATTGAACGTGACTCCAAGTAAGAAAAGTGATCTACTTGGGAAAATCATTTTACATATTATTCGCTATACGTCAATCGACAGACTCTTCCGCATTAAAACGTTTCATGCTAGCCTCACGCCGTATGTTGCACAAAACTCGACGATTAGAACAAGGCGGTGGCATGGACCATTTTCGGGATGCCCTCGCGGCTGTCATGCGTGAACGAGTGGAATTTCCGCCTGATGTGTTTGTAACGGTTTTAGATGCAAAAGTAACCAAGGCAACAACACATGCAAAAGGTGTCATTTCGGTTATTCCTATCGCTATGGAAAAGACCGTTATTGAAACCCTCAAGGAATTCGACCATGAGATTAAAGAAGGCTTAACCGAAAAACTACGTTTGCGCCGTATCCCAACCCTGCACTGGTCCTTTGACCACGCTGAAGACTACGCTGCTGGCATCGAAAAAACCATTCAAGAACTGAAAAATAAAGGGGAATTGTAAGCCGGATCGTAGGGGCGTGATTCATCACGCCCTCCGATCGATATATCGAATCAGATCGGTCGGCATGTCGTAGGGCGCAATAAATCGACACCCCTACCGTTGACGTATACGCCGGAATCCGCTATGTTATCCTGCTTCCATGGCCATAGCGAACCCTACTCATCTCTTTGGGAGATTGCATCACGAACTGCAACAAGCGGATCGCGTGCTTTTGATTGCACATAAAAAACCAGATGGAGATACGCTTGGCGCCAGTTCATCAATTTTAAATTGGCTCTTGCGGGAGGGGAAAAAAGTCACGGTGTTTTGCGCCGATCTGCCCCCACAAGCATTTCAATACATTGATAATATTCATTTGTATACGAACAACCCATCCGTATTTGATAAATCCTATCATGTAGTGGTGGTATTTGATTCGGGCGATCTGCGCTATTGCGGGGTAGCCGAACATGTTGCGCGACTGCAGCCGGGCTACCTGCTTGTGAATATAGATCACCATGTGACGAATGAGCACTTTGCTCATCTGAATTTGGTCTTTACTGACGCAAGTTCAACTGCCGAAGTTGTCCATCGTTTTTATGAGGCCAACAACATCATGGTTGACCCTCGCATGGCCACCTCGCTCCTCACGGGACTATTCACAGATACAAGTCACTTTAGCAATGCCGCCACCACCTCTGGCAGTATTGATGCGGCCGCCAAAATGTTTGCTTCTGGTGCAAGACATCAGGACATTACGCGTCATGTCCTGAACAATAAAAATGTCGACACACTAAAATTGTGGGGCTTGGTACTATCACGCCTGCAATACAATCCTCGATTAGACATCATCTCAACCTACGTCTTAAAAGACGACGCTGGGGAGCTTGGAGGGGATGTGATCGATGGGATCGCTAACTTTTTAAATGCTGTTACTGGCAAAACGGATACCATTATGGTCCTCAAAGAATTACCGAACGGGGATATTAAAGGTTCGTTTCGAAGTGTGAAACGTGATATCTCTAAACTTGCAAAACTGATGGGCGGTGGCGGCCACAAAAAAGCAGCAGGCTTTACGGTAAAAGGAAAAATCGATGTGACGCCGGACGGAGCACGTGTCATTCTCGCGTAGGCGGGAATCTTAAATGACAGAGATAGCACTCATGGACTTTGACTGCTAAAACCCGACAGGGTAGGATAGTTTTACCTATGAAAAATCCCTACGATATTCATTCGGAAATCACCAATAATTGGCTCGTGCCCACGGTTATTGAAAAAACAACCTATGGAGAGCGAGCATATGATATTTACTCTCGTTTACTAAAGGACCGCATCATCATGCTTGGCACCGCCATCAATGATGAAGTGGCGAATACGATCGTGGCCCAGATCCTGTTTCTTGAAAGCCAGGATAAAACCAAAGACATTAAGCTCTATATTAACTCACCGGGTGGATCAGTTACATCTGTCCTCGCAATTTACGACACCATGCAGCACGTGAGCTGTGACGTTTCAACGATCTGTATGGGCATGGCAGCCTCCATGGGCGCTGTTCTTTTGGCTGGAGGTGCAAAAGGGAAACGACTCGCACTTCCCAACTCAGAAATCATGATTCATCAGCCACTGGGCGGCATGGAAGGTCAGGCGACGGACATCAAAATCCATGCAGAACGTATCTTACGTACGCGTGAACAACTCAATAAAATCCTTCAAAAGCACACCGGACAAACGCTGAAAAAAATCGAGGAAGATACTGAACGTGACAACTTCATGTTTCCAAAGGCTGCGCTAGAATACGGACTCATTGATAAAATTATCAACTAGGGAAATAAAAATACCCCGCCTCTTGTAAGAGGCGGGGTATTTGTTTTGGTGCATGAGCCCTAATCTGGAATCACTGCTTTCTTATTGCGGGCCCGAATTTGCTTCAGCTCTCGATTTCCACCGCGGATGGTAAAAATCAATGCATGCCATTCAGATTCATCTTCTTGGCTTTGTATAACAAACTGCTCATCAGATTCAAGCATGCCCACCAACTCTTCAAGAAATGGATGTTCGCATGCATACGTGTACGAAAATGTTGTATTGAGATGGCTTTCATCCGCCAACCACGTTTGTAGTAATCTAAAATTTTCTTGGCGGCGTTGCCTTTCTTCGCGGACATCCCGCTGCCATGCACTTAATCGATCCATGGTGACACGATCCGCCTGCATCTGAACCTTCACAGATCTACGCTCTTCCGCATTTCCCTTTGGATCACCGCTCTCAAAGTCAATGGCATATCGTTCCATGACCATGCCCATGGCCACGCTCCCGGTTTTTTCATTGTGAGCAAGAGATGGGTGCACAATCCATATTTTTTCCATTTCGGGTATCTCTGGAACATACGGATCTCTGACCAGGTTTCTATAAGAAGCAACGACTTGAAATACCTCTCCCCTTCCGATCCTCTCCCATGTACCATCATCATCAAATTCCATGGTTTGAGAACCCTGATACTGGGACAGCGCACGAAAAATAACATGCTGCATCGAGAACCGCATATCAGCCATGCCTTCATCGCAACCAGCTGCTGCTAGATAGAGTATATTGACGTCACCCTGTTCAAGACGCAGTTGTTCAGCAGAGAGTTTCGTTTCTTCCGATACAGCAGGGATCTCAAAATGCTCAATGCCCATATCGAACCTACACCTCGTTTTCCAGCCCCTCCTCTTCTTTTGTCACAAACGCGACGCTAGAAACCAGATCGCCTGCTTCTTTGAAGCGCATCACGCGTACGCCCTGTGTATCACGTCCGAGGGATGGCACAGTTTTGAATGGAACACGGAGCACGATGCCATTTTTTGAAATCAAGATCAAATCGCGGTCATCCTCGGCAAAGGAGATAAAGGCACCTACTACTCCCCCGGTCTTATCGGTCACGCGCATCGTCCGAATACCCGATCCCCCACGACCCTGTGTTTTATATTCTTCAAGTGGTGTTCGCTTCCCCAAACCATTCTCCGCGATGGTAAAGAGTTCAAGATCCTTACGTTTCAACCATTCAGCCGGAATCACATCCATGCCGATAATCTCGTCGTTCTTGAGCTTCATCCCGCGTACACCTGCTGCTTGACGACCCATGGCTCGCACTTCGTCTTCTGAAAAACGAATGGATTGGCCCTTTTTGGTCACGAGTGACAGCTCATCCTTGCCAGAGGTAGGCTTCACCCACTTTAAGTCATCGCCATCATGCAGCGTTATTGCCATAAGCCCATTACGACGGACATTCTGGAATTCTTCGAGCGGACACTTTTTAATCGTTCCCTGCGTTGTCACCATGAGCAGATACTTCATGTTGCTATCCTCGGTTTTTTTCTTCTTGCCAGACAAGAGCTGATCCATAGGCAAAATAGCAGACACTTTTTCGCTTGGTGCGAGCTGAAGAAAATTTACAATCGCCTGTCCTTTCGAGGTTCGGCTCCCCTGCGGAACTTCGTAGGCCTTCAGCAAAAAGGCACGGCCGCGCGTGGTGAAGAACAACAAGTCCGCGTGCGTGCTGGTTGAAAATAGATGCTCTACCTGATCTTCTTCCTTTGTTGTAAGTCCAGCCACGCCCTTCCCACCGCGATGTTGCTGGCGGAAGGTATCTGGCGGAAGGCGCTTCACATACCCATCAGCCGTAATCATAACGACGGTATTCTCTTCTGGAATCAAATCCTCAACCGAAAACTCTCCGAGCGGTGACTTGATCACCTGCGTACGGCGATCATCGCCATACTTCTCCTTTAGATCAAACACTTCTTTTTTGATAATATCCAACATCTTCTTGGCGGATTTCAAAATCGATTCCAATTCTTTAATCAATTCCATTTTCTCATTGTATTCCTGCTCGACTTTCAATCGCTCCAAGTTCGCGAGCTGCTGCAAACGCATTTCCAAGATGGCGGTTGACTGAATCTCAGACAAACTAAATTTGCTAATCAAATTCGTACGCGCCTCGTCTTTATCTTTCGATTTTTTGATCGTCGCAATCACTTCATCAATCTTCAAAAGCGCAATACGTAACCCCTCCAAAATATGGGCACGCTCCTTGGCCTTGGTTAGATCATATTCAGTACGACGACGGACAATCTCACGACGATGTTTCAGATACTCCTCTAAAATATTCTTCACCGTCAAGACGCGGGGCTGAATTCCGTCTACCACGGCCAGCATGTTGACATGAAAGGTTTCCTGGAGCTGAGTCATCTTGAACAACTGGTTCAAAACTTTCTTTGGGAAGGCGTCTTTCTTGAGTTCAACCACCACACGGATCCCTTCTTTGTTTGATTCATCACGCAGGTCTTTAATACCCTCAAGTTTCTTCTCCGTCACGAGCATGGCGATCTGTTCCAAAAGCGTGGCCTTGTTCACCTGATACGGAATCTCACTAATAATGATACGAAATGCGCCATTTTTTTCTTCCACAATGTCCGTTTTGGCGCGCATGATAATACCTCCCTTGCCAGTCGCGTAGGCCTGAAGGATATCTTTCGTGTTGTAGATAATGCCTCCCGTTGGAAAATCTGGACCCTTAATAAACTGCATCAATTCTTCCACCGTAATGTCAGGATTTTCAATCAAGGCGGCGATCCCATCACAAAGTTCAGTAAGATTGTGTGGCGGAATATTGGTCGCCATGCCGACCGCGATACCTAGCGTTCCGTTTAAGAGCAGGTTTGGCAATCTAGCTGGTAGAACCGTTGGCTCCTTATGGGAACCGTCATAGTTTGGAACAAAATCAACGGTTTCTTTCTCAATGTCCGTCAACATGTCTTCCGCAATCGCAGCCAGTTTTGATTCCGTATATCGATAGGCAGCTGCACCATCTCCATCAATAGAACCAAAGTTTCCCTGGCCACGAATGAGTGGATAGCGCAACGAAAAATCCTGGGCCATGCGGACTAATGAGTCATACACGGCACTATCACCATGGGGGTGGTATTTACCAAGCACGTCTCCAACCACGGTGGCACACTTTTTAAACTTGGCGGTGGAACGGAGTCCTGACTGCCACATGGAATACAAAATACGACGGTGGACAGGCTTCAAACCATCGCGCACGTCCGGCAAGGCACGCGATACGATCACGGACATGGCGTAATCGAGATACGCCGTGCGCATTTCTTCCACAATCGGACGCGCCTCAATCTTCCCGGCAGAATACTCAGGAACCAGAGGCAATTGTTTTGGTGACTTTTCCATACAGGTGTCTTACAGTGCAGTAGATGAAGTAATCTTGGTGGTTGAGGTTGAGGAAGGTTGCGGACGAAATAATGCCGAGGAGCTTGTAGTAGCTAATGAGGAAGAAACATGTGTGACCATCGAGTTCACGAACTGTTGGTCGGATTTTTCAGCCAAGCTGCGACTTACATCGTCAAGTCGTTGTTCCAGGTTTTTAATATCCGTGCCCTTTTCCTGAAACGCGGTGTCTTTGAAATCCTGAGCTATACCCGCAACTCCCTGAAAACCTGAATCCAACGGATTTCCCATGGCTTTTTTCATGTTGAGTCCCACCGTATAAAACCAGGCTACAGCGATAAAAAGTGCACAGATCGATACGCCAGCCCACAGACTAACACGCTGAAGCGGATCTAGGCTACGTCGATTCGCCGCGTGGGCAAGAATCAGCTGCCGCTTCTCATCAACGGAAACAATAGGAGGCGGTGGAATGATCGGAGTACTCCGAGAAGGTCGAACACGCGCTCTTGGAGGAGTGGTCGTTTTCTTAAGGGGAGAAGTGCGACGTGGCATGAATAAAAGAGATGTCTGTTTATGCTCGTTCGAGCACCGTAATCAGCATATCTTCCGCCGGTAAATCCTTTTTGGTGATCTTGAGTTTATTAGCGTCCTGACGTTTACACACTCCAAGCTGCTTACAGAAGGCATCTACGCCTGCCAGTTGCTCTTTCACACCCGGCACATCGTAATGCAGTGGAATAATCATGCGTGGTTCAATAATAGAAATCATATCAGCCGCCGCTTTAGAGTCCAGCACCTCTCCACCTCCCACTGGAAGCAACAAAATATCAATGTCCCCAAGCTCTTCAACCTCAAATGGTGTTAATTGACGCTTTAGTTGCCCCAAGAACGCCAGGGACATGCCCTCAATATCAAATCGATAGATCACAGGTCGATCTGCCTCTTTTCCTTCGGTTGGATCCTGAATGCCGTGGGCAAATAACCCTTTAACTTCGTACTCGCCCGGATCAGATACAATAAAGGGCGAGCCCACCATGCTCTCAAGGTTGAATCGCGAACGATCTTGATGAGATAGAACCACGATATTTGGTTCGATGGTACGCGGAAAACGTAAACCTGACTCGTTTGGATAGGGATCAGTCAAAAGCGTCGCTTCCACGTCGCCGACTTTTCCTTCGATACGAATAGATGAGAAACCGTGCCAAAAAAGCTGCATAGTGAGAGAAAATCTGAGAGATCTCAGGTGGCAAAAGTTTAGCATGGGGCTGGGAGGAAAACAACCCAAACACCGATCTATCTGCCCAGCTTGTCAGTATGTCAAAAATGCGAGACGCTATGCGCTGATATGCCACCACGAGAGCCTGCGGATCCATACGTTAGCCCTGAAATCTCCAAACATGAAACAGCGACCGAAACAGAAAAGAGACTTCGCGCCAAAATACGCGACATGTTTGAATCGAGCTATCAATTATTCCGCACGTCTGGTCAAATTGTTGAAGAATCGGAACGTGCTCGGGATGCATTCGACGAAACAGATCATTTGCTGGATATTCTTGAATGTCCACTACCTGAAGATCGAAGATATACAAAAGAACAACGTGAGCGTGTTCCCTTTTTCTTTGAAGAGCTTCACGCCTTTGTTCGTGAACATCGACGAGATACCTCGCAGCATGAGTCATTAAAAGAATATCTTTCTTGGTGGCGTGAAAAATCTTTTTCCGTTAGTCCGAACCTCTTTAACTATCAATTCCTCGAACAGCAAGTGATTACCGCCGCGCGCTTTTCACGTCTTCCCGAAACTCAGGAAAATTTCGGTTGGATACATACAGGTGAGTTAGTCTATGAGCTTAGTGGCATGAGAAATGAAAAAACCCTTATAGCATTCTTAGAGCAGCTTTTTCAACAAACACAACTTGAGGCTCGTCTTGATCTTCTTCACTATCTTACACAAGCTGGTCGACAAGCGTTTTTTGAAGGCTATGCGCGCTTAGCAGGCGTCGCCATCATGCAATTTGTCAAAACGCTTTCATCTGAACAAGAGCAATCCCCTTTTATCCATCATGCTTCACGAGCGGCATATGAAATTCTAGACATGGGACGGTTAGAAGCCAATGATGGGATACGTCAAGTGGCGGGGTGGCAGGACGATGTCGCGCAACGTAGCAACGATATAGCATCAAACATCATGCCTGACGCGACATCCTTCGCGGAGCATATTCTAAGGCGCATCTCGCGCGATGCGGTTGCTAGCTTTGATGGAGCATATCTTCCACAAAGTTTTGCCTGGGTTGGCCCGGAATGTGATACGTCCCGTAAGGACGTTCCTTCTTCACAAGATATAAAACGATTACTAAACCTGACACTCGATAAAATAGGGACTACGCCACGCAACCTCCGCTCCATACTCATCTTAGGAGACAGACTATCCTCGACATTAGACAACAAAGAGTGGCGATCATTTTGGAACACACATAAACGACGATCGTTTAAAAGCGATTTTGCTGATGTTCTACACGAGAAACTTTCAACCTTGTTGCAACAGTATCATTATACAGAAGTTCATTTTGATTTATTTGAAAATAGCGCAGCTGTTAGCCAACTCAAACAATTGGGTGGACAAGAGCCCATTGATACATCCGTTCTCTTGCAGGAGCTTCATCATCCGTTGGTACGCCGATCATTGGAACACGATCTCGGCATCCAACTCACCAATCTCTCACTCCGTGAACAAATTCAGCTGCTAAGCTATTTAGCCAGCGTAGATACCAAAACCGCACGGGATGGCTTTACGACTATCCGTCGATTCGGGTTGAACGGGGCGCGCACCTTCCTCTCTTGCGAATATGGGCAGGAATATGGTAATGCGATTCTCAAGATTTCCAATACCCTTGAGCCAGCAGCGGCCACGGCTATTTTTAAAAAATACACGGAATTGATTGACCTGACCGACCAGTCTACCGAAGATCTTCTCAAAGACGTGTTCGTTGTGGAACACCAGCAAACGATTGATCGATCGAAGCTCGATGAGGAGCTGTTGCGCCGTGGAAAAGAGCTCATTGCCGCTTTCGCAGAACGGATCGAGCAAAAGAAAGGCGCGATTTCGACCGAAGACATTCTCGCAGACATCGATCGCGCCAAACAGGATGTTATCCTCATGGCTGCGTTATTTCGTTCGACCTATAAAGGGAAGGAAGCATCCGTGGATTTTACAGAGCTTAAAGGGCTGACATTGGACACGATTGATCCCAGAGCACTCGAAAAAACCGAATACAAAAAACTTGAAACGGAACTCAAAGATATTCTGCGTGCGAATTGGGCAGACAAAGGTTTGCCGGCGATGGAAAGCGCCCTACACGGATTGGAAGAAGGGCTATCAAACAAACAGGAGCAGACACACTTCTTTGTCATGCGAAAAGAAGATCAAATCATTGCCTTTTGCCGCTTTGATAACCGGCCCGATCTTGGCCCGAAGGCGCGTTATGTCGGCTCGTTCAACGTCAGTCCGGATCTACGCGGCTCGGCCATTGGCATGGCCTTCTTTCATGAAATCCTGAAGCGCGAAGGGAAAGAGCATCATCTCTATGCCCACGTTCAAGCCGAGGATCGCATTGGCGCGCGCTATGTTGAAGAGTTTGGTTTCGCAATGACGGGCATTGAGACGGATGTGGGGCCTGGCCAAGAGCCCGTCTCATGGTTCATGCTAGAACGTTTTCCAGATGAATCCGATCAGGAACCCACATCTGGTACACGAACACGAAAAATAGATGACGAACAGTTGTTCTGGATGCCGAAGGATTTTAAAAGTATGCTCGACTGGGTACGCATGGAAGCCGCAAAAGGAA
>CAYRMN010000004.1:30602-50756 GCA_964425575.1 uncultured Gammaproteobacteria bacterium
AACCGCAAAGAGGCGATCAACCCGAACGCCGACGACTTGCATCTATGGCACGAGAGACTTTTTCAAAGGCCGCTTAGATCTCCCTCCCGTATTTCCACAACGCTTCAAACTGCGCCCGCTGCAAGGCGGTCATGCTTTTATCATTAATCAATAACGAGATGATGCTGGTTCCGGCTAGGGTAATGAATGACATCCGATCATCGTAGATCTCAACGGCCGTACGAAAATCTCCCACAAAATCTGGCAAAACGCGCATACGGGTATACTCTGCCGCTCCGTCGGGCAAGGGCCCGTACGCTTTTGCCGTATCGGGCATCAGGACCCGTTTGTGAATCTTTTTGGCAACCCGCTTGGCGATATAGCGAGCTTCAATACGCGCCATCTCATCCGACACGGCTTCTGGATCGACAATGGTCAAAATTTCTCCCGTCGCCTGCAACGAATCATCCAACACCGTTCGGATCCCCTCCAACCCTTCGAACATCTGAATCGCCGGCTTGCCCGTTGAAAGATTGAAGGCCGAAGCCATCTGCGGCAGGGTCACCGTAAAGGCTTCTTCGAGCCGATGCGCCTCTTGCACCCGTCGTTCCAATAGAAGACGCAATTTAGATGGGTCCACGGCTTGATACGAGGTCTGTTTTCCTTCAATCGCAATCACCAACCCCTGTTGCTGAAGCTGCATCAACACATTATAGGCATATCCCCGCCCAATTCCTGTCTGTTTCACCAAATCACGCACCTTCATCGCCCCAGATTCAAGAAGAAGTTCATACAACAAAGCTTCGTTCTCGCTTAAACCGAGCTGAGACAGAATCGGAAAATGCATTGCATGTGACATAACAGGATCAATATAGGTAGTATGACATGCCAGAAACTGATCGTGAATTACACTTTTTGCCTTTTATAAAATTACATTTTTATGTAGTATATTTTAGCTTATTTTAGCATAATTTATATATTTATGCCTTTTTATTATTGACAAGTTTATTAATCTATGTTAAAGTGGTTATCTAGGAAAGGAAAAGGAGCCACGGACCTTCAATCCAAATCGCCGGACTCAGAAGGAGAGAGCTGAGTGCGGCACCCAAAAGCCCCAAATACAAGCGGTACAAGTTAGGCGTTCTCTCCCAGAACATCTGATCTGTGCCGCTTTTTTATGAGTATCGAGTGCGAGGCATCTGTTCATCCCTGAAGAGATTCCTGCAGTCGCTATTACGCAGAGCCGCCGGGAGCATCTGAACTGCTGAGTAGACAGCGAAGAAATTTGAAAATTGAGGCTGCTTAAGAGGATGAATCTCGCATCTCTTTTTGAGATGAGGATTCGTCCACTTAAGCGGAGTGCCGTCACTTGCGTTTCACAAACATGAAACAAATATGACGGCATTACTCGTGGTCAAGAGCCTGAAACAACAGGCTCATGCCCATGATGAAAATGGTGCAGATGGCTCACGCCTTGTCCGCCACAGGGGCGGATGTATTGGCACGAGCAAGGAGCAAGGATCATGAAGACGTATTCGTGGCAGTCTGGTTCCGTGAATGACGGCCTGGCCCTTATGGCGGACGAGCGACTTGGTCAGATCGTCCTCCTCGGGGAAGCCGGTCGTGGCCGATGGTTCGAGAAGGTCGGTCTGGACCGACGCAACCCCGCTCTGAAGGTGGATGGCCGCGTCTTCGACGCGCATCCCCGCAAGGTCGTCCTCCCGGCCAAGCCCGAGGAGGGGAAGAAGGAGAAGACCTTCTACGTCCTCGAGCGCCCCCAGCAGGGTTGCGAGACCAAACTGCTCGTCCGCATCAACACCTACACCGGCTACCTCAAGGAGTCCTCTGGCCACTTCACGGTGGTCAAAGGGAAACCCGAGACGCTCATCTCCGGCTACGGTGCCGAGGGTGCTGCAGGTCGCAACGGGTCGTGGACCGACTCCCTGGTCATCGTGACCGAGGGCGACGTCCTGAAGATCCACCCCACCCGCAATCTCAGCGGAGTCTACACCTTTGCGATGTGGGTGGAGGCGGGCGAAGTGAAGACCGCGACCTGGGACGTTTACGAGCGTCTCCAGGCGAAGGTCGACATCGCCGCCTCTCCCAAGACCCTCGCATTCGGAACGATGCCGTGCACCACGTACGTGGGACGCGGTGAGTTTTCCGGCGGGATCGAGATCAAGCTGGGCGAGACTGGTACGGCGGTGATTCTCGGCACGGAAGGCCGAGGGCGCGTCCGCACCGAGGTTTCGGTCATCGGCTTCGAGACGGCCGAGATCCTCCGTGAAGCCGCGGTGATCGAGCTCTCCCGCAAGGAGATGCCCGTACGGTTCTCGTGGGAGGAGCCGAAGGTCAATGTCATCTACGGCCTGACCTCCAGCGAGCAGATGGAAAAGGGAGCACACTTGGTGCGTATCCGCCCGTCCACCTCGCCGCACCGTTCCTACATCCACTGCGAGACGCTCCGCGGCGAGCCGACGAGGCTCGCTCTGGGCAACTTCGCCAGCGGCGATGCGGGGAACGCGGGCAGCGCGGATGACGCGCTCTACGTCATCCGCTCCAGCGAGGTCGTCAAGGTCGGCGGTTACTGGGTCATCCAGAACGTTGACGGCGAGCTGCAGACCACCCCGTTCAAGGACTGGGAGGTCACGGATGCCGGGGTCGACCCCGCTCCGTACATCGCTAAGGGCATCGCGCCCTGGGGCAAAGTTCCAGACGAGTGGATCGGTCGCATCGTCTCCGTCGTCACTCGCAAGGTGAAAATGGAGCGCGATGGTGAAACGGTCTACTGGCCGGAGGGCGAGAAGGGCGAGATCGTCTCGCTCAACCCGTTCATCCTCAACATGGGCTGGGATGGGCTCGATCGCGAGATCCTGTCCGTCGAATCCGGTGTCTGGGTCAAGCTGCACGAGCACTTGCAGGTCAAGGTTCTCGAAGGCGATGAGCGCACCCAGCGCTGTGACGCCAAGGAGGAGGCACTCACACTGCAGATCGCAGCCAACGAGCTCCGAAGCGCCAAGCACTTCTCGCATCTGGATGCGGATCTCCGCAGGAAGATCGAGCAGTTGGCCGAAGGTCGACACGTGTCGAGCTACAGCGATGCCAAGGTGCTCATCATCCCCCTCTCCCCGACCGAAGACATCCGTAGCTGGAACGGGTCGGCCAAGGCCGTGCTGGCCGAGGCAGAGTCGGTTCGCACGACACTGACCGAGTTGGTTGCCAAGATCGACCGCGGGGAAGTCCTCCCAAAATTCGGTGGCCACTTCTGCCGGAACGGCGCGACGGATATCCGGGACTTCTGGGTGGTCGCTGCCGATGGGGCAGTCCGCAAGGCTGACAGCACCAGCTTCACGCACCGGCGTCACGACGACGATGGCGAGAAGATCTGGGAGATGGTCGACTCCGACGAACTCGCCATCTCGTGGAGCAAATCCGCCTCCGAGGAGCCGCACCAATTCAAGGTCGACAAGCTCCCGGTCGGCGGTCGCCCCACGCGGTCGCAGATCGACGCGGTCACCGCAATCGAGCGCGAGCTCACGGATCGCTTCGAGGGATACACCGGCAACTACCACGTCGGCAATGGCTGGGGACTCAAGCCGCAGCTCACGCCGAAGGCCGTCGCGCCGGTCGCGAAGGGTACGCCGGTCGAGCCCGGGAAGATCGACCTATCGGAGCTCTTCGGAGGCGGCGCGAAGGTCAAGACAAAGCGTTAGCCATACACCTAACGCGCCATTCTAGATATTGGCGCACATTCGTACATTTCGGGTAAGGCTTTCTAGACACGCCGAACCCACCCACTCCGGAATGGAAGTAAGCGAATCCTGCGTACTTCCTTCCTTAACTGAGAGTCAGATAATAAAATCAGACTCTTTGAGAGGATCATTTGATGAATAACAATGAGATGATGATACGAGTCGTCATTTTATTGCTGTCCATCAGGACAGAGAAACCATAACCGGCCCTGAAAGGTCGATCATCAGGAGAGCGCGATGGGAGTCCTTCGCCAGACGCTGTTCGGAAAGATCGACCTTGATACGTTGATGACCATGTTCGTGCTGGGAATTGATCCAGCGCGAGATGTTTGTCAGCAAATCGCAGGGTCGGCCTCGGCAGTCATGCTCGCAGATAAGAGCGTGGCGTGCCTCGAAGTCGGCGGGTCTGGGGAGACCGACCGAAATAACTTCGATCACCATCTCCCCGAAGGATCGAACCTCTCCGCCTGCGCGCAAGCGCTGCGCCGCATGGCTCGGCTCGTCGAGTACATCGACGCGTTGGATCGCGGTGAGAGGCGGGCAGAAGACATCGAGGGTGGCGGATTTCCGTCGCTCGCCCAGCTTGCCTCTGGCATGTTGCTCGTGGTCAAAAGCCCTGAGCAGCGGCTGAAGTGCGGGTTAGAAATACTACGTGCGGTTGTGCAATCCGGCATCGATCCCTACGGAAGTATGGAAGAGATCCTGGATGCAATTCCGCATGCACACTGGTGGGCTAAACAGAAGAAGGCACATGAGGCGGGCTTCGAAACCGTCTGTGCCGAAGCTGAATGGCTTACGACCAAACAAGGTCGCCGACTGGCCGTCGTCGAGACGAGCTGGATCGGCGCGCCTGGTGCCCTTTACGGGCGCGGAGCTGATCTCGTGATCGCCTTGAATCCGGTGATGGAGATTGCGGGTGGCAAAACCATCCGGAAGCTTACCGTCGCAGGGCATGGGATCCCGGTTACGCCAGTTCTGGATACGCTCAATGAACTTGATGCGTCCAGAGGCTGGGGTGGACCGGCGCACGGCACGATCATTGGATCGAGCCAGACTACTGACAGCCTCATCGATCTCGCAAAGATCGTAGAGGTGGTGATCGAGATGTTGTAAGTCTCGGTTACACGCATACATGTCAAACGACTCTGATCTGATCTAAGTAGCCAAAAAAGTGCGAACGGAACAGATATGCATCCCAGGCTAAAAATCCACCTGGGGGCCAGCTGAAGCGGGTACATCGGCTCGCAACGGTTGGTTCGCGCACTCGTGCGCATGCAACTCCTCTTCCTTCTCCAGGTGGATCGCAGTACCTGGAAGCGGAGTGGAGTCGATTGAGACATGAATAGCGCTATCCGATTTGTCAACCTCACCGGCCGCAAGCTCACCGTCTTCACCTCGAAGGAGGATCAGACGGGCGTTCAGCTCGAGGCCGAGGGCAAAGCCGAGTACAAGGGCTTCACCGCCCGCGGAACCACGGTGCTTGTGAACGGCCTCCCCGTCGCGTGCGCTGCGCAAGCGGCGCCGGAGACGCCGAAGGCGAGCGACATCGTTGGCCTGCCCGACACCGAGCCCGGCACGGTCTTCATTGTTCCCTTCCCGGTCGCCGCACCCGCGTACGTCCTGGGACGTCGCGACATCATGAGCATGGGCGCGGCCCGCATCAACAACGGCGTCCAGACCGGCGCCGAGGGGTTCAACTACCCCGGAACCGAGGCCGAGCTTCGGCAGGTTCTCGAGGGCAACGCCGCGCAGCAGTAGCTCGCCCCCCTCATCACGCTACAGGGAATAGTTGCGTGTAAGGTTCTCGGTTGAAACCTGAATAAAATTCAGCCACCTCAAGGAGGTCTTCGACAAGAGGAGCTGATGGAAATACGTCCGTCGGCTCCTCTCCTCAATCTGATTTCCGAATCTTTTTCTCTCCAAGAGATTCGGACGTCGAATTGAGGAACTACTGGTAAGAGATGCGTACCGTGTGGAGTAATCCCATTCTGCATAAAAACGCGTTTCCTTTGAATGAAGGGGTGACGATATGAGTAGCAAGTGGAGCCGTCAAGAGCACAACAACGCGAAAGAGAATCAGACGGGCATGTGCCCGTTCAACTGTATCTACTGTGGGGAGGAAGCGGCCGAACGCGCTCCTCTTCCGCCGGAACCAGTGGAACGAAAAGCATACGCCGGAGAGCATTACGTCTTCAGCGTGCGACGCGGCGAAGAAACGTTGCAACGCTGCCAACTACTTGCAGCATCCGATGACATGGATGCGGTTTGGCGCGCAATCACAGATGCGCGCAATGCCACGGTGGGTGCCAATACGCACATGGCGGGCGCCAACGACGCCATCATCAAACAACGGATAGCGCGATTTGATGATCGGCGTCGAAGCGTCGTCGATGAGCTTCTCATTCACCATCGCAGCCTCAAAAAAAAGGCAGATGAGGCGTCGCAGGCAACCCTGCCCGCGCTCATCACCAAGGCGGAGAACGGCGCCACTCTCTCCATGGAGGAGAAGTTCGCTCTTACTGGTGAAGCTGCCATGAACCGGAGGAGCAGCGGACCGCATACTCGCACAGCCTACCTCTATACGCTTGCAGCTGCGAGCAGTAACCACCCCCATCCACAAGACGTCTATGCGGCAGCAAACGCTGCTGGTGATGGCGAAAATGATGTCCTCAGACAGGCTCTCCAGCGCATTGGAGGTCGCATCAAGCATCGTCGTCTGACCAGCGATCAAGCGCGCGGAGAGCTAAGGGGTGTGCTGCGGCAGTATGCATCTTGGTTCGATTCAAAAAATTCCACCTAGCCACTCCGGTGAGGGTGGAATAAAATCGCCTCAGTTCCCCCAACCGAGACGCACGCACCTTTGAGTCTATAGCTCGGCACACCCTTCTATCTTGTGCCGGGCTCCTCAATCTAATTTCCGAATCTTTTTCTCTCCAAGGGATTCGGAAGTCGCATTGAGGAACAATATTTATTTTCTATCCCCTCCCCTGCGATTTCCAAACTGTTGCTCCAACGATGGCCAGTGCGAGAGCATCTGAGGCATCATCAAGTCTTGGGACTTTCTCTAAATGCAAAAGCCTTTTTACCATCTCTTGAATCTGTTTTTTATCGGCTGCTCCATAGCCCGTAATCCCCTGTTTTACCTGATTAGGCGTGAGCTCAACAATCGGGACACCAACATCAGCCAGAGCTAGTAAAATCACTCCACGCGCCATCCCTACTTTTAGAGCTGTACGAACATTCGTTTGAAAAAATAATGATTCAATAATCGCGGCTTGCGGCTGAAAACGACGCACTGCTTCAACCAGATCATTTCGAACTGTTTGGAGTCTTGCTGAAAAATCTTCTTCTTTCGGAGTTTCTATAACGTCGTGCCACACATGCACCGCATTACCCCCCTGAACATCAATCACCCCTAGCCCCGTCCGGCCAAACCCTGGATCAACACCGAGAATACGAGTCGTCATAATAGGGATAATGTAGGGGCGTGATTCATCACGCCCTCCGATCGATCAGATTGATAGAAACCCATCCCATCAGAGGGCACATGGCATGCGCCCCTACGAGGCATTTGAATAAACTCTAGCAACATCATCTAAATCTTCAAGAACTTCGAGCAAGGTTTCGAGCGATGTACCTGAGGCTTCATCAATATCAACTGTCACGCGCGGGAGCCACTCCATATCTGCTGTTTCAATGGCTAGTCCAAGCTGCTGAGCTGCTTCTGCAATATGAGCCAGATCGTGTGGGGCAGATAGAATCATTATCCCATCAGCATCACTTTTTATCTCTTCTGCACCCGCCTCGATCAACGCCAGCTCAACCTCATCTCGTCGATCAGTCGGCAGGCTTGAGGCCACTCTCACGACTCCCTGTCGTTCAAATAGATACGTCACCGCGCCAGGCGCTGCCAGTGTCCCACCATGCTTTGAAAGCAGATGTTTCACATCGCCAGCCGTACGATTTCGATTATCAGTAACACACTCAATAATCAACGCCGTGCCACCTGGCGCATACGCTTCATACATCAACGATTCTAGCTGACCTTCTGTACCTCCCCCGCTCCCACGAGCCACGGCCCGCTCGATATTCTCGCGAGGCATTGAGGCTTTTTTGGCATGCTCAATGGCGACACGCAAGCGTACGTTCATGCCTGGATCACTCCCTTTTTCTTTTACCGCAACCGTAATTTCACGGGCCAACTTCGTAAATGAGGCTGAACGCTTGGCGTCAATCGCGCCTTTAAATTGTCTTACTTTATGCCATTTTGAATGCCGCGACATAGGAAATAGACTGTACCAAAAACCCGCCCTTCATGAAAGGCGGGTTTTTGTATCAGCGTTTTTCTAGAATCGTTGACGACTCTCAGCCGCAGCTGCATCTTCCTGACGCATACGCTCGGCTTCTGCGTCGTGCGAAACACCGAACCCGGTTCCGGCCGGAATAAGACGACCAATAATCACGTTTTCCTTTAAGCCTTCAAGATTATCGATCTTACCCGTCACCGCAGCATTGATAAGCACACGAGCGGTCTCTTGAAATGATGCGGCAGACAAGAAGGATTCAGTCGTGAGCGATACCTTCGTAATACCCATGAATAATTCTTCCAAATCTGACACCTTACCGCCGTTCGCAACAACGCGATCTGTTTCATCTTCGGCGCGCAACTTTTCAACGACTTCGCCCGGCAAGAGCTCCGTATCACCAGCGTCTTTCACATAGGCACGTGAGAACATCTGGCGAACGATAATTTCAATATGCTTGGCGTTCAACTTCTGACCCTGTGAGGCGTAGATGAACAAAACCTCTCGGAGCAAATACCGCATGACCGCGTCGCGACCCTTCACCTTAAAGAGCTGCAACAGGTCCAAATGACCCTCGGTCAATTGATCACCCAACTGAACTTCATCGTTATCTTTCACGAACACCTGGAAGCCCGTTGGAACAGGGTATTCCTTCATGGCAGGACCTTCCCAAATCAGCGTAACACCGCGAGCAGTAACCTTGGCCGTTCCTTTGTGCTCTGCCAAAACCTCTGCGCCACTCTTGCGCTCAATCAACACGTCGCCTTCTTTGATCTTCGCGCCATCTTTGACCTTGATCTTGTCACCAGTTGACTCCATTACATATGCATCTTCTTGAACGGCGATGTGCTCAATATGGATGAATTTACCACCGGACTCCGTATCTAAGACCTTTTCACCGCTTGGGGTCTCAATCAAACGACGCTCGCCCTGGATGATCGTGACTTTACCAGCGACTTCAGCAATGAGTGCTCTATGTTTTGGCGGACGAGCTTCAAATAATTCTTCAACACGAGGCAACCCTTGCGTAATGTCTGATCCAGCCACACCACCCGTGTGGAACGTTCGCATCGTAAGTTGCGTACCTGGTTCACCAATGGATTGAGCGGCAATAATTCCAACCGCCGTTCCCATCTTCACGATCTGATTGTGCGCCAAGTCATATCCATAGCACTGCTGACACAATCCTGACTTAAGCTTACAAGACAACACGGAACGCACCTGCGCACTCTCTAGCGGTTCCTTCAGCGCTTGGAGTTGACGAATGTGCTCTTCAACAATCAGATCACCTTTCTTCACGATTGCTTTCTTTGTTTCAGGGTCTTTAATGTCCTTTAATGCAACACGACCAAGCAAACGCGTTAAGAGAGGTTCACCAATTTCTTCACACTCTTTATGCGTTAAGGTCACACCTTCTGTATCGCCACAATCATCGGCTGTAATAATCACATCCTGAGCCACATCGACGAGACGACGGGTCAGGTAGCCGGCGTTGGCGGTCTTAAGCGCTGTATCCGTCAAACCCTTTCGCGTACCGTGGGACGAGATGAAGTATTCAAGCACGTCCAGACCTTCACGGAGCGATGATTTAATCGGAAGTTCAATAACATCACCGGCCGGGTTGGCCACAAGCCCCTTCATACCAATCACGTTGGTCAATTGTCCAACGGATCCACGCGCACCGGAATCAATCATGGAGAACACCGTACCGGTCTTTGGCAGTGAATCCTTGGACATCTTTTGAATACGATCCTTGGCCTCAGACCACACTTTGATGATTTGAGTATAGCGTTCCTTTTTGGTAAGCAGACCTTCTTTATACTGCTCTTCAATCATTTCCACCTTTGAATCCCCTTCTTTGAGAAGATCGTCTTTCGCTGTCAGCACAGGCAGGTCGCCCATACCATACGAGAATCCGGATTTGGTGATGTAGGCGAAACCTGTATTTTTCACCTCATCCAAGAAGCGAGCCGTGCGCTCAAAGCCACGAAGTTCAAGACAGGTCCGCGTAATTTCACCAAGCTGCTTGGTTCCAATCGTCTCAGTGCGATATCCAATTTCTTTTGGAAACAACCGATTCAAAATGACACGGCCCACATTGGTTTCAACGACTGATGTTTCAGGTGATAAACGTGTTTTGATTTTTTCACGAATATCCAACTTCCCAAGCTGATAGGTATATACGGCTTCATCCGCAGTCCCGAATGTTTTGATTTTACCATCTGCAGCGTCCACCAAGCTCGTCATGTAGTAACAGCCCCAGGCAATATCTTTATCCGGACGAGCTACCGGCTGACCCGTTGCAGGCTTCAGCAAGTTCTTGGAAGACAGCATGATATTCTTTGCTTCTTCACGCGCTTCCTGTGTAAGTGGAACGTGCACAGCCATTTGGTCTCCATCGAAGTCCGCGTTAAACGCTGGACACACCATCGGATGAATCTGAATGGCTTTACCTTCAATCAGCTTTGGCTGAAAACCCTGAATACCCAAGCGGTGCAAGGTTGGTGCGCGGTTTAAGAGCACCACGGAATCGCTGGCAATGGTTTCCAAAATATCCCATACCTCCGGATGATCCGCTTCGATAAAACGGTTGGCCGAACGAATATTGTGCACGAGCTCGCGTTTAATAAGCGCAGAGATGATAAAGGGACGAAACAATTCAAGTGCCATGATCTTTGGCAAGCCACACTGATGGAATTCAAGCGTTGGACCAACGACGATAACGGAACGACCAGAATAGTCGATACGCTTTCCAAGCAAGTTTTGACGGAAGCGTCCTTGCTTGCCTTTTAAAATATCAGCAAGTGATTTCAACTGACGCTTTTTCCCTGTAGCTGCGATCACGGTCTTTGAATGTCGAGCGCTGTTATCAATAAGAGCATCCACCGCTTCCTGCAACATGCGCTTTTCGTTGCGGGTAATAACTTCTGGCGCATTCAATTCAACCAAACGCTTCAACCGATTATTACGGTTGATAACGCGACGATACAAATCGTTCAAGTCAGAGGTGGCAAACCGACCCCCATCAAGAGCGACCATTGGGCGAAGATCTGGTGGGATAACTGGAAGTGCCTTCAAGATCATCCAGAACGGTTCAAGCTTTTGATTCTTCAAAGACTTCAAGAGCTTCAAACGACGAATAATGCGATCTTTCTTGGCTTCTGAGGCATCCTCAAGCTCGTCTTGCAGCGCAGTAATAGTTGCAGCGACATCGATCTTTTTTAAGAGTTCTTCCAACGCTTCAGCACCAATTCTCGCTTCAAACACATGACCATACTTCAAGGATAACTCATGATAATCATTCTCCGATAAAATTTTCATCGGTTTCAGATCTTTGAGTTCGCGCTCGGTGATAGAGAAATCCTCTTCAAGTTCCGTTAAACGGAGTTCTTTGTTGCCTTGAATCTTGTCGAGTTCTTTTTCAACGGCATCTTGTTCTGTTTTTTGAGCTGCCTTTTCGTTCACGCGTTGAATTTCGCGCTCATACTCGGCCTCAATTGTCTTGCGCTTCCCTTTATATTCAGTCCGCACCTGCTCAACCACTTGCGTGCGCAACTCTTCATTCACGTCCGTAATAATGAATGAGGCAAAATAGACCACTTTTTCAAGGGACTGAACCGATAGATCGAGCACTGTTCCCAAGCGAGATGGCACGCCGCGCAAAAACCAAATGTGCGACACTGGCGCAGCCAATTCGATATGACCCATGCGCTCGCGACGAACGAGTGAGTGCGTAACTTCTACGCCACACTTGTCACAAATAATACCCTTGTAACGGATCTTTTTATATTTTCCACAGTAACACTCCCAATCTTTTGATGGACCAAAAATTTCTTCTGCAAAGAGTCCAGATTTTTCCGGTTTTTGTGTACGGTAGTTAATCGTTTCCGGTTTGGTAACCTCACCGTATGACCAGCTACGAATTACTTCTGGAGACGCGAGTTTGAGACGGATCGCATCGAAATCCGTCGTTTTGATGTTTTCTGTTTGGAAGAAAGACATAATGGTTCGATGGATTCGTTATTGAAGATCGCCAGGACCCGGACCCCATTCGAGATCAGGCTCGGTTGTGTTTATAAGCGGTGCACGGGCGCGGAAATGTTCTGGACGAGGACCCTGTTCTTCGATTCGCTGCCCCTTCTTCAACAGCTCAACGTCTAAACACAAGCCCTTCAATTCACGAACCAACACATTGAATGATTCTGGTACGTTCACCTTGCGAATTGGCTCACCTTTAATGATGGACTCATAGGCCTTGGAACGACCCGGAACGTCATCTGACTTAATAGTCAGAATTTCCTGAAGGGTGTGCGCAGCGCCGTAGGCTTCGAGCGCCCACACTTCCATTTCTCCAAAGCGCTGTCCTCCGGATTGTGCCTTTCCACCAAGTGGCTGCTGTGTGATCAATGAGTACGGACCAATTGAACGTTGGTGGATCTTGTCTTCCACCATGTGGTTCAGTTTGAGCACGTAGATATAGCCAACGGTTGGCGCATGATCATAGGCCTCACCTGTACGACCATCGAACATCTGAATCTTTCCATCCTTCGGAAATTCGGCTTTTTCAAGTTCTTCACGAATGGTTTGTTCTGGCACACCATCGAACACCGGCGACGCGACCGTATACCCAAGCGCATTCGCCGCAAGTCCAAGATGCGTTTCCAGAATCTGTCCAAGGTTCATACGTGACACCACACCGAGCGGAGACAGAATGACATCAACTGGCGTTCCATCCGCTAAAAATGGCATGTCAGCCACCGGCACGATCTTGGAGATAACACCCTTGTTTCCGTGACGACCGGCCAGCTTATCACCCACCTGAACCTTACGCAGATCAGCAACCGCGACCACGATCTGCTTAATAACACCCGGCTGTAACTTATCACCCGCTTCACGTGAGAAGACCGTCACGCCGACAACTTTTCCATGTTCTCCGTGCTGGAGGTAGAGCGATGAATCGCGCACATCGCGGGCCTTTTCTCCGAAAATTGCACGCAATAGCTTTTCTTCAGCTGACAGGTCTGTCTCACCCTTTGGGGTAATCTTTCCAACCAAAATATCACCAGATTTTACTTCTGCTCCGATACGAACAACACCCTGTTCATCCAAATTCTTCAATTTCTCTTCTGAAACGTTTGGAATATCAGAGGTCACGACTTCCGGTCCAAGCTTGGTGTCACGCACGTCCATGACGTAGTGCTCAATGTGAATGGAGGTAAATCGATCCTGTTGAACTAATTTTTCTGACAAAATAATTGCGTCTTCATAGTTGTACCCGTCCCAAGACAAAAACGCACATAGCAGGTTTTGTCCGAGAGCAAGCTCGCCACCCTGACACGATGTTCCATCAACCAAGACTTCGCCAGCGTAGACCTTCTGCCCTTTATTGACAGTGACGCGCTGATTCAAACAGGTTGAGTTATTGGAACGTTGAAACTTCTCAAGATCATAGCGACGCATCTGGCCATCGTTTGTTTGAAGCTGAACGTGATTTCCAGCGACAGACACAATCACCCCATCTTCTGGAGCAATAATCACGTCACCTGCATCAATCGCTGCACGACGTTCCACACCTGTTCCAACAATTGGTGCATCTGGCTTGATACATGGCACCGCCTGACGCTGCATGTTGGTTCCCATGAGCGCGCGCTGACCATCGTCGTGTTCCACGAAGGGAATAAGTGATGTACCGACGGACAGAATCTGCTTGGAAGACACGTCAACGTAATCAATCTCATGTACATCCACAATCGTCGGTTCACCATTCTTACGAGCACTGGCGCGCTCCTGTAGGAAACGGCCGTCGCGTCCAATCGGGGTTGTTGCCGGAGCAGTTGTTCCACGCTCTTCAGTAAAGGCGTTCAAATACACAATCTCGCTCGTTACGTGCGGTACAACTGGCAGCTTGGTAATCGAAACTGTTTTTAATTTTTCAGCGAGCTTTTTATCAATCTCCTGACCAGCTTTGGCCACAACTTTCCCCTCGCCATCCGTAATATCAACACGCAAAGTTTCATCAATGCCGTCTTTTCCATCATTCTCTGCCCAGTTCTTTACTTTGCGATACGGGGTTTCGATAAATCCAAAATCATTGATGCGGGCATAACAGGATAAGTGGCCCACGAGACCAATGTTCGGTCCTTCTGGAGAGGCGATCGGACAAATGCGACCATAGTGCGTGCGATGCACGTCGCGAACATCAAAGCCAGCACGTTCACGTGACAACCCACCCGGACCCATAGCAGACAAACGACGCTTATGCTCGAGTTCAGACAATGGATTGGTTTGATCCATGAACTGTGACAACTGAGAACTCATAAAGAATTCTCGCACCGCACCAATCACAGGACGTGCATTGATCAGTTTAGCAGGTGTCAGCGTGGTAATATCCTGCGTTGACATACGATCCTTCACGATACGCTCCATACGCGCCAAACCGATACGAAAACGACCCTGAACCAATTCACCAATAGCACGCACACGACGATTCCCAAGGTGATCAACATCATCTGGTTCTTCTTGCATGATGTTCAACCGAATGATTTCTTTCAAAATCATCACCAAATCTTCTTTGGTTAAAATACGATTCTCTTCTTTGGTCACGCCCTCTGGATCAGCCGGCTTGCCAAAACGTTGATTGAACTTGTACCGACCAACCGCTCCCAAATCGTAACGATCAAAATTGAAGAACATGGAGTGAATCAACGAACGCGCGTTGTCGGCGGTTGCCAAATCACCCGGACGAATACGTTTGTAGACCTCAATTGTTCCTTCTTCTTCTGACTTGGCCACGTCTTTCGCCAGCGTTGATTCGATGTAGTGGTTTAAGGGATGAATATCCACCTCCTTAAATAGTTCACGGATTTGATCATCATCGCTATACCCAAACGCACGCAACAGAGCTGTAGCAGCCACCTTGCGCTTGCGATCAATCTTGACCCACATGACGTTATTTGTGTCCGTTTCAAACTCAAGCCACGCACCGCGATTTGGGATGACTTTTGCGCCGTAGTAACGACGCGTACGAGCGACTTCTGCCGTAAAAAAGGCACCAGCTGAGCGCACCAACTGTGAAACAATGACGCGCTCAATGCCGTTCACGATAAATGTACCGCGCTCAGTCATGACCGGTAAATCACCTAGATAAACCTCCTGCTCCTTGGTTTCGGCGGTTCGCTTATTTACCAAACGCGTTTTGACGCGCAATGGTGATTCGTAATTAACGTTCTTGGCTTTCGACGTTTGTTCGTCGAATTTTGGTTCATCAAAAAAATACCCCGTGATCGAGAGCTCAAGATCACGTCCGATGAAATCCTTAATTGGAGAAATTTCGTTGAAGAGATCACGAATCCCCTCCTCAAGAAACCAGCGATAGCTCTGCTTTTGGACCTCAATCAAGTCCGGGAGCGCCATGGCGTCGCGAGACGCCGTAAAGTAGCGACGTTCTGCCTCTTTCAAGGGTTGACGTCGAAATACCATCGACATGCCAATAGATATGAACACGCACTCTCTTCACGTGCAGACCGCAATCTGAATGGAGCGTTCAGGCGGAATGATCCGGTGTTGCAACGTAAGCGAGAGGCGGTTTTTTGGAATAAAACGGAGATGATACACCGAGGGCCTGAATCAATACAGATTCAGAAAGACACAAAAACCCGCCACCCTGTTATTGTGGCAGGTCTTTATACCTATTTTTTATCGAGAATTTGGCCAAAATCCTCAAAGCGACGCATCATCAGCCGCGAGTATGCCATGAATTTAAGGGCTATGTCAAGAGATAATCCAGGGAAATGCAAAGGCTTCTTGACAATTTATTCAATCTATGTTAGGGTACGCAGTTCTGAATTGCGACAAAGGACGCTTCAGAACACGCAAACACAATCCAACCCCGTCTTGATTGAGGAGAGTCAAGAACTACCATTTTTTTGGTATGGCTTTCCAATGTCGAGACCTTCCCAGGGTCTCATTTTTGGTTGCATTGTCCTTCCCAATGTGGAGCACGACTGGATCGGCCCGAACACGGGTACCGATCCTGCTCGGCTGCCGAAATCATGCGCTGTTGGTGAAAACTGACGCCGCACGACATGTACGCAGCCACGGATATTCTTCCTTCGGGAGGAATATCCCTCCGCATTGGTGAGGATAATGTACGTCCTCGGATTGCCTTGAGTGATATGGAGGGAGAAGATTCGCCTTTTGGCGAATTGATGCGATTTTTTACAAAACTCCGACGATCGTTGGATTACATGTGAAAAAATGTATCTTCTTTGCTCGCGGATGACTATTGTCTCGCCGTGAGCCTACCTCCAGATCTTTCATGGAAATCATGACATTCACCATCTGATTCCGGTGCTTGTCCGGGTTCCAATTGGGCTACTCTATACGCCCGTCCAACTCGGATCACCGGAACCAGATGGTGAATGAGATTCGCCCTCCATGTTGCCTCTGAGATTTCTCAGATGCGACACGGGTGGCGAGTTCGATCGCCAGGGTTTTTACCTCAGACCAAAAATATCATGGCCCGTGTCATGAGGGGTCAGGTAACCCTTCGCATATCTTCGAGCTTTCGCTCCCATGTTTGGGAATAAGGTGCTCTTCGACAATAGAAGAAACAACGCTCCTTACTCTCTCGACGTACTGCGATCAGGCAGCTTCTCGCATGTACGCAGCTCACGCGGAACCGGATCATGTATCTGTCTTCTGCGGGCTCCACGAGCACGCCATTATTGTACGTGACGTTCTGATGGAGCAAACTAAAATTCCCTGCGAAGAGGTCACATGACGTGACGTTCTCGCTTGACATACCCCTGAAGCTCGTCTATGCTCAAAAGACAAGATTTAAAAAAAATGTCCTGAAGCGTTGCGTCCTCAGAGCTGCGAGGCGGAGCACGTATCCTGACATTGAAGGTCGTGGTCCGAACATCCGCTTCGGTGGATTATTCGGAAATCTCTCTCCTCCCACGAACGCCAATGTCTCCTTTTACGTGGCACCTATTCGCAGCTCTAAGGACACATACAAAACCCCGTCTCCATAAGAGGCGGGGTTTTATGCTGTTTACTGAACAGAGCTCGTACTACTTACAGCTGACTCTTGTGTTGAGCTCGTTCCCGTGGCGGACATTGGGAAAAATGAAAAAGAATCTATATCAACCTCCGTTGGTATTCCGGCGCGGTCATAGGTCACGCGTCTCGTAACTGTCGCGCGCGCTCCGTATCGACGAAGAGCCTCGATCGTCACAATGGTTACACCTCGTGGAATGTCCATTGATAACTCAAAATGCCCAGTGCGATCAACCACTGCGTCTCTTCCATTTACCAACACTTTTGCTCCTGGGTCAGTCTCGCCTCGAACAAAAATACCTGAGCTCTGAGCATGCATTCCCTCTACAGGTGTTTGAACATCAAGCTTCGGAGATTCTTGAAGAATTCTTCCCTGCCATACGAGATAGAGCGTTGCACACCCACATAAAAATAAAAATCCGGCCAACGCGACAGCACGAGATGTAACAAATAGATCGCGCCGACGAACAGTCGGGCGCACCATCATCATTTCCGGCTGCGCCGGATATGTCGCCTGCAACAAATCGTGGTATTTTTTTAGATAATAGGCAGGTCGACCCTCTAGCGCCAATACAATCGCTCGTACATGACGTTCCGCATACAGTGGATCATTTAACTCTACAAGTCGCTCCTCTTCTAACGCCGTAATCACAGAAACGTGAATATGCGTCACGCGCGACACATCATCGCGAGTGAATCCTCGCAATTCACGCAGTTCGCGAAGATCCCGACCAAAACTCGCTCCCTCGCTTAATTGTTTTTGCAAAAACTGCATACCTATTCCAGCTCTTCAGTGTCTTGTGATGCTCCTTCTATATGGGACGGTATAGGCACTTGATCCATCTGTCTGGTAAATTCAACTTTCAGAATTTCACGTGGTTTTGCCCCATCACCCGGACCGATAAACCCCTCCTGTTCCAACAAATCTAATAAACGTGCAGCGCGCGCATACCCTACTTTTAATCGTCGTTGCAACAAAGACGCTGATGCTTTTCCTGCTCTCAAAATCTCTTCTTTCGCTTCGGGAATAAGCGGATCAGAATCATCTTCAACCGGAATCCCATTCGTAAACTTGGTATCGCCACTCGCTGGTCGTTCCACAATGCTTAAATCGTAATCTGCTGGTTCGTACTTGGCTTTCAGGAAATCAATCAAACGACGTGTTTCATCATCAGACACAAACGCCCCTTGTACACGCTTAGGAGTTGCGAGATCTGCCGTCGAAAACAACATATCGCCTCGTCCGATCAATTTATCCGCTCCAACTTGATCAAGAATCGTGCGAGAATCCATGGCCGACGCCACAGCGAACGCAATCCGCGCAGGAATATTCGCCTTAATCAATCCTGTGATGACATCAACGGAAGGGCGCTGGGTTGCAAGTACAAGGTGGATACCAACGGCACGCGACATCTGCGCCAAACGAACGATTGAACCTTCAACTTCCTGCATGGCATTCATCATTAAATCCGCAAGTTCATCGATCACGATCACAAGAAACGGGATCTTCTCTTCCGCCCGCTGATTGTATGTCGCGATATCACGAGCACCAAACTTCGCCAAAATATCAAACCGTCGATCCATTTCCCTGAGTGCCCATTTCAATGCATTGATGGTTTTGTCCACTTCAGTAATTACGGGGACCACTAAATGCGGCGCCCCGTTATAGGCTGGCAGCTCAACGCGCTTTGGGTCAACCAGAATCAATTTTAAGTCATCCGGTCCATTCGCATACAGTAAAGAGGTTAGAAGAACATTCAAACATACCGACTTTCCTGAACCCGTAGCACCAGCCACAAGAAGGTGCGGCATACGCGCCAGATCAGCCACCCATGGCTTACCGGACACATCTCGCCCCAACGCGAAACACAACGCACTCTTCCGTTCGCGCCAATCTTTCGTTTCAAAAATTTCACGTAAACCGACCGTCGCTACGGATTGATTCGGAACTTCAATCCCAACCAAGGATTTCCCAGGGATTGGAGCCTCAATCCGTATCGGATGAGCTGCCAGCGCCAGTGCCAAATCGTTATGCAGCGTTGTGATCTTAACCAGCTTCACGCCCTCTGCGGGCTTCAGCGTAAATTGCGTGACGGTTGGACCAACAGCCACCTCACCCATCTCAACTGGAATGCCAAAATTCTCCAACGTACGCTGAATCACAATGCCATTGTGCTGGATGTCTCCAGACGTTGGCTTTTGATCACGCCGCGTCAATAATTCCAACGGGACCTCAATGCGTGGTCGGCGTTTCTTTGGCTTGGGCCGTGGGGCCGGTTCAGTGACTTCAGCCTCCGCATCATCATCTACCTCATCCGCTTCAATATCGGTTTCTTCTTCGTCTTCTACCTCAATATCTTTTGATTCAACGGGGAGGGGTGATGCCTGAACAACGGGTACAGGAGCGGTTGCAACCGCCTGTCGCAAGGCCTCCTCACGTCGTTTCGCAAGATGCGCCATCATCCAACGAACGGGAGCGAGACACCATTGAGCAATCATATGAAGAATCCCTAAGACCTGCGCGACAACCGCTAATAAATTTGATAATGAGGTATTAAAAATTAATAACAGGGCAATCAGAAATAACGCACCAAAAAAAGTTCCTGCTCCGGCCAATCCCATGAATCGCGCAAACGGCTCCGCAATTAAAAAGCCTAGCTTCCCACCTGCTGTACTCAGCGCGTCGGCCGGAGGCGTGATACCACCAAATGTTCCAATGTGAACCAGTGAGTTGAGACCGACAAAAAACAATAAAAATCCAAGATAGTTAGTCAGCTTGAGTGGCAGTCGCTCAGGCGCGAGCTCATGATACCCAATCGCAATGAAGAAAAATGGGAGGACGATCTTATCCCAACCAACCACGTGCGACATCGCCTGATCAATCGCCACACCAAGCGATCCCGCTAAATCAAAGAGAGATAAGAGCAGGAGCGTTGCCAGCGCAAACATAAATACCGTAAAAATCCCCTTTCGAGTTTCAGGATTCAACGACCAATCAAAGACAAAACGCTGTGAACGACGACGAGACATGAGAATGCGTATATCCTAACGGTTTTGCA
>CAYRMN010000005.1:0-22779 GCA_964425575.1 uncultured Gammaproteobacteria bacterium
TTTAAAATTTGATGAAAAAGAAATCATTGAATCTCGCTGGCTGACACTGGATGAAGCAAAAGAGCTTCCGATGTTCAACGCTACAAAGGCGTGTGTTGGGTATGTACGAACCAAACAACAGGACCATGAGAGAGTATGACCAGGCGCCCCACGCATGAGCATCCAATAGTCTTGGTTGGGAACGTACCGCAACTCTTTTGTATACAGGACAGGCATGTTATAAATCGCTCTACAGGAGGTGGATGATGGCCGATGAGTCAGAGATCGACGCTGCACGCCGTGAGGTTAAAGAATTAAGAGCACAGCTTCAGTCCATGGTTGATGGGCTGGCAGAGAGTAACGCTGCAGCTTCGAACGTAGAACCCCAGGAACCAACCTGGGAGGAGCGGGCTCGGCAGGCATATCCCGATGGGCCACCAATCGGAGTCGAACGCCATGTGCATCGTGATTTTACGGGGTTCGGCGTTCAGCGAGGTCGTTTGCTGAGCGGATACACTCAACGTTTTTGAACCTTCTCCCCCCTGTCGTGTCTAGACAGGAATCTCTCTCGCGACAGTATTCGTTGATAGTGCTTCGAGCGAGATATAAACATATGGGTGGTCTGTGTATTGATTGACGCCTGGTTACGAGCGAACTGATTTCTTTGTGATATAATTCATGCACCGAATTATTTTTTTTACAGAAGGTCGTATGCGTTTCAGAATGATCGTTCGTTTCGTTGGCATCCTGAGCGCAGTCCTTATGTGTTCCGTGCGGTTTGTCGCGCCAGCACACGCGGCAACAAATGTGTTAACGAATCCAGGAGCTGAGCTGAATGGAACAGGATGGACAACGATTACAAATGGCGGCGATGGTATGAGCTACGATTTTGATGGCCTTGTACGCTCTGGTTCGAAATCATTTCAAACATCATATGGTCTCGACAGCATTTCTCAAACGGTAGATCTTTTTGCGCATGGGTACTCTGCAAATAGTTTGAGCACAGGTGCATCGATTACATTTAGCGTATGGGTTGCGTCGCGTGGCGATCAGTCAATACGGTATTATGCGAAATTTTCTTTGCTTCAACAGGATGGAACAACCGTCGTTACATCAACGCATTTTGGTTCTTCAGATGCATTGATCAGTGCCGATGCAGGAACGGATTGGACAGAGCTAACGTATACGTTTACGGGGTTTGGATCAGGTGTGCGATATGCGTACATCGAATTCGGTGGCCAAGACCAAAGTGTGTGGGCCGGACATTATGGGGCGCATTTTGACGATGCGTCAGTAACGGTTCCTTTTATTTCAAGCCAACAAAGTGTGGAAGCAGGTGGTGGAAATCCTATGCCATCATGGGGATTTCTTCCGCCGAAAGGGCCGTTTTCTATCAGTTTGCATGACGGAACAGCAACGGTACATGGTACAAACGTTCAATTAGATCTTTCCGCCAGTGACGATGTTGATCGTATGGCTCTTTCACGACGTTCTGATTTTGAGGGAAGTGGCATCGTTCCATTTTCCACATCTCAAGCATGGTCGATTTGCGGGGGTGCGGTTTGTGAGCCTGGTACATATGATGTATATGCGAAATTTTATCAAGCATATGGTCTCTCATCACCCGTACAACATATCGCGATTATGTATGCACCAGTAGATGTTGCTGCTCCAACCTCCACTCTACATACAGAATCGGCACTACGTTCAACGCGTAAAATTGAAGCGCCTCTTTTTACCAGAAATCTCCATGTAGGAGATCGAGGAGAGGATGTTCAACGACTGCAAATATTTTTCAATATGCACGGGTATGTTCTTACGCCGGAGGGCGTTGGTTCACCGGGACGCGAAACAGATGTATTTGGTCCAATGTTGCGATCTGCGTTGATACATTTCCAAGAAATGAATGCGACGAAACTCCTTGCCCCTCTCGGAATGCAAAAGGGCACGGGATTTTTTGGAACGCGAACACGGGCGTTCATAAATGAGGTTTTGAGACAGGATCAGACAAAAGAAGGGGGTTGATGACACGGTATTCAGTAAATAAAATATCCTGGAAGATTCCAGGATATTTTATGCTCGTTTATTTCATGGCTAGTTCAATGGAAGCGGCTTGATTAATGGCGAGCGGCTTGTTCCAAAAATAGTTGGCATGACGGAAGGCGCGGGCAGCATAGCCGTTGTTTACATTACAGCTGTTGTGACATTGGACGGCATACGCAACATATTTTGGATAACTATGGGCTTCCATATAGGTCAGCGTCCAATTAGCCGAACAGACCAAATCTTCGGCACACGCAATTGAGATGTTATGAAGTTTATAGTGAATTTGGAAATAGCCACGCGCACGACCTCCGTCGCCAATCGCGGTCGAAATATTTGAGGATTCGTTCCACAGCATACCAAGAAGCGTCTTGGCACAATCCTGGCCATATCCCCGAGCGGTACACACGCGCAGTAGCACATCCTGAACGGTCGATTGAGCTGCTGGCTCTGTGATGGATTCGTCTTGAGCGATTGTTGTGTCAGGGTCGATGAGAACGACTTGTGACAATATGGCCTGATCGGCAAGTGATGCTGAATCAGCGGCGCGCGCGACCCCAATGTGGGAATTCGTAAAGGCGGACACCAACAGAAGAACTGCAATCAGTTTGCGTTGGCCAACGGTCAGCGTAGAGTTGAATTTGAGTGTCTTCATATATGGGTTGTCTGATCCGCAGATACTGGGTTGCGAATCATGACCAGATAGTAAACCATATTTTACACTTCTTGTCAATCCTACTTTACTCATTTTATGGCTATGTTGAGCCAAAAGTGCTTAAATTAGCCCCAAAATACACATCAAAAAAGGCTTAACTAAGAGGTTCCGCCTGTCATTCCCTTGAAAGAGGAAATCTTGATCTGATGAGAGAGGTGAGATTCCACTGTGATAGACTGACGCCTATGGCATACAAGATTCCTGAACCACCAGAAGAGCTTTTGCGTCAGTTTGATAAGGACGGCAACGAGGTCGAGCCGCGGACGCGGCAGTGGATGTGGGATCATCCGGACTATGAGCCTTATCACGCCACTGGAACGATCTGGCTCATCAATTCGCACGGCCAGATTCTTTTTTCCAAACGATCAGAACTGTTAAAAGGCAGTCCTGGCAAGTGGCAGACAATGTTCGGCGGCAAAGTGTCGGCTGGATCGACCTGTCGCGAGACCGCTATCCGCGAACTTGAAGAAGAAGCGGGCATTGTGCCGGATTCAGAGAAATTATTTTTAGTAGAGGAGTCACCACGTTTTGCCAGATATATTTATCCGTTTGATGGAGATGTGAGTGATCTGTGCTTTCATGATGGAGAGGTGACGGCAGCGCGTTGGATGAGCCTTGAAGAGTATCAGCAGGAAGTCCAAGAGCATCCGGAAGAATGGTGCAACCCCATCAAACCGCACCAGGAGATAATGATTAAAAAATGGATTGTTACGCATTGTGTTTGACTATGATGCTCCCACTATGAGCCCTATTGAATTAAATACAGACTATTGGAGCGGAATTCCGATGGATGAGATTATTGGTCGGAATGCGGAACCCGGCGCGGAGTTTCTTCAGCAGGTACCCCTCGAAAGCCAGATATTGGATCTGGGATGCGGACAGGGAGGAACCGCTGAATCGCTTTCGGCCCAGGGCTATCGTGTCACGGCCATTGATGTAAATAGAGATGCAATCTTGCAAGGTCGACAACGAAAGAGCGGCGTTACGTATCTGGTAGGGGACGTATTGCAGGGATTGCCGTGTGGTGATGCATCGTTTGATGCCATCGTTCTTTCATTCGTATTGGTTAATATCATTCCGTTTTCAGAACGACGGAAAGCACTTCAAGAAATGACACGCCTATTGAAGCCAGCGGGCGTGGCGTGGGTCAATGAAGGTACGATTTCGGAAGAATATGGGCGGCGATATACGCTCTGTCGTCCATACACCGGCGAAGACCACTCTTTTTTTGTTTATCGTGAACGGGGACTCTCAAAAGAAATTCAAACTTCTGAGCAACTGGCCCAAGCCATCGCCGACCACAAAGTTGCGAGAATCGCTCACCATTTTAGCGATGACGAGTTACGAGACCTGTTTGCCGGATTCAAAGAAGTTTTTCATGCAGCCTCGGTCACTGCCTCGCCGAACAGTCATCTAAAAATAAACATGTCGACCTTTTTGTTTCAGAAAAGATGATTCAAGGGAAGCGTTGTTCGCTTGTATCTTTTCAGATGTTCTTGTATTGTTTTTACATGGTTCGATTATTTGTCGTATCCCGTCGTACCAACCCTCTCATCGAGAGCGGGTTGTGTTGATGCGTCGTCGTGCGTCATGAGCAAAGTCCCCTCTCGAAAGAGAGGTTTTTTGTTTGTGGGCACTCAACGAGGAGATACAATCATGAATGATTCGAATCGGGATACTGAACTGTTAATAGGACGCTGTGCAACAGGTACATTCATGGACTATCACTATGTCGCCGATGTGCATCCATGCGATCGGCACTGTCCATGTGTGTTGCATTCTATTCCAATCGAAAGCGTCACGAGTCACGGGCATTTTGATCTCTGTGAGGTATTAGACGTTTCGGAAATCTACTTGTTTCCACTGCAATCAATGGAGGCGTTGCGCTTTCTGTTCGAGGTGCGCATAAAGGCGGCACATCCATCGGTGAGCTGGTGGAAGGCCTCGATCTACCAGGACGTGCTCGATCGATTCGGTGAATTCCGTCATGCGACCTATCCGCTTGTTGAGTCAGCCACGGCTGCCGAATGTAGGATCATGAATGATTTTGTGCGTACGCTCCAGTTCACGCATCCATATCAGGAAATTATCCGCCTTGGTAGGTGATCTCTCTTTGACCTGAGCACGTCATAAAACCGCTCATCTAGACCCCTTTTTTGAATGTCACCCCTCCTTTACAAAACGGTCTTTTTGATGTATCGTATTATTAATATGTCTACTTCTCTTCTCAAGAAAGTGTGTTCTTATAGCGTTGCGGTTTTTGTTCTGGCATTTTTTTCGTTTACGAGAGCTACGCCCGTTGCCAAGGCGGCCATTCTCGCGAACTCAAACGCAACGATAACGGTCATCGATGCATCGAATTTGCCTTTAAAAAATGCAGATGTACGAATCATTCATTTGCTAAGTGGACAACTGGCTGATGATTTTAGCAAGGCCGATCCTTCACAGAATGCAAAGGGAATGACTGATGCACTAGGAAGAACATATTTTCATATCAGTTCTCCGGTCGGGTTTGATCCAGGTCCGTATTTAGTCCAAGCCTCCTATCAGGGTGGCGAAGTCATGGCTGCCGGATTGCTCTTCAGCTCCTTTGTCGACACCAAGAAGATCACCATCAAATTACCCTATGTAAATCCGACGGTTCCGAATTTTACATTGAAGGTTGTAGATGCCCAGAACAAACCTTTGAAGTTCTCTCATGTCTACATCACTAAGCTGCCTCTTCAGGGTATCTATAATATAGATGTTGATAAGAACCAAATTGTTGATAACCTTTTGAAACCGGGTACACACGATGCGGAGATTGTGACGGATGACTCTGGTATTGCTAGGTTTTTTCTTTCGCCGAGTCCGCTTGACTATCAGTATACTATTGTAAAAGGAGACATTCTAAAGGAGCCAGGCTTCTCTGCGAATGGGTCATTCAAGCTGGCTAATTATGATGCATCACAGTCAGTCACAAAAAAACTTACTGGCGTGAATCCTTTGCCTGACCTCCATGTAAAGGTAGTAGATGCAAAAAATTTGCCCGTGAAAGGTGCGCAAGTGGAGGTCATAAATGTAAAAAAAGGAAAGGTTGCGTACGACTTTACAAATGGTGAGGGGGTGGTGGGTGGAGCTGCGAATGCAGTACATGTTACGAATTCTAACGGTCAGGCCGGGTTTTTTATTCATCCAAGCTACGAGCCCACCATCTCGAACCAATTTACTGTTCGGGTGTCATACATGAACGGTCCGGTATCCGTCGGATTTGTGTATTTCTCCGCACCATCTGAAACGAAGAACGTGACGATAAAGTTACCATACATGAATCTCAGTGCGCCGAATGTTGAATTCAAGGTGGTGGATGATGAAGGGGTGCCATTGAAAGGCCGACGCGTCCTGCTTTTTCCCGGGAAAAGCGGCGATGATTTTGACCAAGAACATACGGCCGATGACCTGCTCCATCCAAATGCCCAAGATGTTCCATTTAAGTGGCAAGATCATCCAGATATAACCTACGGAGGCTCTTCAGAAGGGTACTATGATTATAAGGACACCTCTCACGTCTATTTTCAGCGCGATGCGTTTGGCACCACGGATGCTGCGGGAAAGGTTGGTTTTGTAGTGGAACCTGGCAAGTTTTATTCCTATCGTGTCGAAGGCTTTACGCCCGGCCAAGAAAATCCTCAGCTTTTTATTCCTGACTACGTCAAGCATCCCGTGACCGTAAAATTGACATCTTCTGACCTGGCGGATGCGAATTTTTTGGTGAAAGTCGTTGACGCCAATCAAAAACCTCTGTCTGGTGTATCGGTGGTGGTACTGAATCCAAATGCTGGACCTGGGCAGAGCAAATTTGCTCAGGATGTGAGCTACGGTCCTGGTAAAGATGCAAAGGGTACAACGAATAATAAGGGAAGAGTTAGCTTTGAATTGGCTCCTTCTATTTGGTATCAGTATCGAGTAGGGAATGAGCTTGATGCTCCGGGTTTTATGGTGCAAGGAGCAGTTGGACCTCTCGAATCTCCTAAGCTTCGTACCATCCGTTTATGGGCCAAGAACGCCGTGCCAAATGTGAATGTCGTGGTGAAAGATGCGAACGGTCTTGTTTTGAAAAATGCGGATGTAGAAATAGTACATACATTGAATGCAACTCCAGCCTTCAACTTTCTTTCAAAGACTTCACAGAGTCCAGCCAAAGGAAAAACAAATAATAAGGGGAAGATTGGTTTTCTGTTGAACCCTCCGGACAGCGCGACTGATCCAGGCCCCTATTTTGTTCGCGTGTCTTATAAGGGCGGCGTGACGATTTTGTCTGGCTTAAACTTCTCCGCTCCTACCTATACGGCCAAGAGTGTTACGGTTCAGCTGCCCTATGTAAATAATGCGACCAATGTTCAGGCGAATGTAATGGATCAATCAAACCACACGATTAAGAACGCCACCGTTCGTTTTTTTCTTGGCTTAAATACGCAGACCATGGCGAATGATCTAAAGCATCCTGGAGACCATGATGCGCAAACGCCAACCGATGCTTCGGGCAATGCGTATATGCACCTCGGAAAAGGCACCTATACCTACACCATTGAAGCCCCTGGCTTTACGAAGTTTCAAGGAGCCTTCGCCTTGGATAAAACAGCCTACGTTTTTCACGTCAAATTAAGCGAAGTACCAAAGTTACTCCTGCCTGAATTGCCAGAGTGTCAAAACTGTCAGGTTCCTCCGACCGTTCCAGCGGTGACCACCACCCCGCCAGTCGTCGTCCCGCCCGTTGTGCCTCAGGCAAAATTTCCAACCTCACTTCAACTTATTGCGCTTGGTTCTCTGTCTCTTTCGACCGGCCAAAGCTCACCGATGGAAGCGAAGGTGACCTATAACACGGGTTCGGTATCGTATGTTACTCCTCAGTGCGCCTGGTCAGTTTCTGATCCACAAAAAGCGCAGGTCTCGAATGGAGCGTTTCTTGCGCTGTCAGGCATAGGTCAAGTCGCAGTGCTGTGTGAATATCAGGAAGCAGGCAAGCTGGTGAAGGGCTTACTAACCTTTGATATTACGCTTGACCCGGCCTTGGTGCCGGTGGGTGGAGGTAGTGTTGCACCGCATCGCTAAATGTATCCATCATCATGATAGTTGTAGGGGGCAGACCAATGTGTCTGCCCTTTTAAGAATATTCCAATTCGATGGGTCCTTTAGAAGGGCGAACACATGGGTTCGCCCCTACGAAAAATCATGCAATCACATCTGGGCCATTGATATTGACCAAAACTCCGTTTAATGCTTCCTTTGTTCATTAAAATAAACATAAATTGCTCTTTAGTATTCCTGGCAGACAGCAATGAAGAAACGAACCGCTCGCTGTTTTATTGCTGTCTACCATGCAACGAGGCAATCGGTACGTTTTGCTACCGCAGTCAAAGAGAGCGTTCCTTTTGGAATTGAATACGCTTTGGCTGAAAAGTGAATGATCATCCACATCCAGACCCTGGAGGTCCCCATGTTCCATTCGACCGCTTCCGCTTCCCTCTCCCAGAAAGAGATCGAGCTGGCCATCCTGCGCACCCGTACACACGACTGGCTCGTTCCCATGATCGACGCCTGCAACTTCGAGGAGGTCATGACCCCCGAGCTGCTGGCGCAGCTCGTCTGGATGCCCGCCACGTCGACGTCGACCTCGCTCCCGGCCGGCGCGGCCGTCTTCATCCACGAGCTGATGCGGCTTCGGCCCAACGTGGTCGAGCTGAGCAGGATCAGCAAACGGACGGTGGTCGGCTGCCGTACCCTGCGGGGGGGTCACCATGGAATAACCACCCTGACCGTCCTGCGTCAGCAGGGCTACAGCAGCGAGTTCTACCATCCAGTGCTCATCATCGTGCCTGGTTCTCTCGGCGGTCCTCGGCTGGTGTACGAGCTCTACATCGGCGATCCGAACACGCCGCCGACCGCGCTTTAGGAGACTGCGGCCAACCGCATATCGCTGCGCAACGTCAGTGCTGTTCAGACCTTCGATGGTGTCGACGTCAGCACCGCTTTCAGCGTCGACATCGCGCGCCTCGACATGCGCCTCAACACGGCGGCCTGATCAACGGTCTTTCTTCCTAGACCCCAGCGGGCAATCTTCCGCTGGGGCCTCGGTCGTTTTAATAAGCAGAAGGTTTTTTTATTCCCATGATCCATCCTTGGATAATCTCTGCATTCCGATTACTATCTGGCTATGTTGAAGTCATTTGATGAGACGTGGCGAGAGGTACAGCCTGAGGTATTAACGAGGGCGATTCTTGAGATTGCGGAGGTTATACAAAAAGTTGGTCCGGATAGCACTCATCCAGAATTTCAACCACGGGTATTGGTGGTGGGCGGTTTTATTCGTGATTCACTGCTCGGCATCGCCTCTCATGATGCTGACGTAGAGGTATATGGAGTGCGACCAGAGAGGCTGATCGAGTTGCTTGAACACCAGTATCCAGGTCGGGTGCTCATGATGGGAAAATCATTTGGGATTTTGAAAATCAATTTGGGTGAGGGATATGATCTGGACGTGGCGTTGCCACGACGAGAGTCCAAAGCCGGTAAGGGGCATACAGACTTTTTTATCGAGAGCGATCCGTGGATGTCTTACGAGGAGGCGGCACGACGGCGTGATTTCACGATCAACTCATGTCTCGCCGATCCTCTGACGGGTGAAGTTATCGATCTATTTGGCGGTGTGCGTGATCTTAAGGATGGAGTCCTGCGAGTGACTGATCCAGCGACGTTCCAAGATGATCCGCTGCGTGTCTATCGTGCGTTACAGTTTGCAGCGAGATTCAATTTGCAGGTCCAAGAGGGGACGCGTTTGCTCATGATTCAGATGGTGCAACGTGGCGATTTGGTCGAGCTGTCGAAAGAGCGAATTACTGAGGAATGGCGTAAATTATTTTTGAAAGCTGAGCGACCCTCGATTGGATTAGAGTTGGCACGCTCGTGTGGATTAATTGAACGCGATTATCCTGAACTCCATGCGCTCATTGAAACTCCTCAAGAGGCAGAATGGCATCCTGAAGGTGATGTCTGGATTCATAGTATGATGGTTGTGGATCAAGCTGCGCGTATAAGCCGAGAACCTGAACGAGGATTCTCTGATCAACAAAAAATAGAAGTCGTGATCGGTTCATTGTGTCATGACCTTGGAAAGCCATCGACAACGGCAGTGATGACTGGCCGCGTTCGTTCCATTGGACACGAGGAAGCTGGGGAGGCTCCGACACGCATGTTGATGCAGAAATGGACGTTTGGCGGGGAGATTGTGCATGCGGCACTCATGAGTGCGCGTGAGCATTTGAAACCGGGTATGTTGTATCTCTCTTTCAAAAAGGGAGATATGACGGACAAGCAGTATAAAAATGCGGTACGGAAACTTATCGTGCGGGTTTCTCCATTATCTTGGCGCGTCTTGATTGCCGTAGCAGAAGCAGACTATCGAGGTCGTACACTGCCAAACGTGCAGACCGAGCCATTCCTGTACGGACAGCTATTTACGCAGACGGCTGAGGAACTGGAGGTCTCACAAGAGCTGGAGCCTCTGCTGCAGGGTCGTGATCTGCTTGAACTGGGTGTCGAGCCTGGTCCGCGTATGGGCCAGCTTCTCAAGAGCATTGAAGAGGCGCGTGATCGGGGTGAGATGAAAACAGCGGAGGAGGCGAAGGAATATATACGGGGGAAAATAGATCCCGTATAACGGATGTGTAGGGGCGCGATGAATCGCGCCCCTACCGTAAACATAAATAAAATACCCCGCCTCTTGTGAGAGGCGGGGTATTTTATAGAGATCAAATTTCGCACTTCTTTTGAAGTTTGAAAATATCCTCAATTGGGCGTTTAAAGCGTTTTGAGATAAGTAACGCAAGCTTCAAGGAAGGGATGTAATCTCCCTTTTCCATGGAGCAAATGGTTTGGCGACTTGTTCCGACAGCCTTCGCGAGGGTCTCTTGGGTGATCCCTTCTTTTTCGCGCAGCAGGCGTAAACAATTAAAGACAGTGTGATTCATAAAAAGAGTATACCATCCTTTTTAGATACCGTCAAGTAGGTTTGGCAGTATAAAATCCCCATAGGAATACGCTATTCTTTTACGGTCTATGGAGGTGAATATAGATCGATGACAGTTCCCAACGCAAGTCTACATAGGAATTTCGTTACGGTATTTTTCTGGGCTTGCAGCTGCTCTTCATTTTCATTGGAACATGCATGGGGTTAATCGGCCTAAATAGCTATTGGCGATGGGGTTTCTTTTTTTATCGGGTTATTGATAGAGGGAATGGCGGCGTGGTGGGCTTCATGCTTGTACCTTACTACGATGGACCTGAGATTCTTTCCGTTGTCTTACTCGCTCCTCGGATGGGTACTCTGATTGGAGGAAGTATTTGGGTGGTGAGAGATAGGATCAGGAGAGTTAAGAGATTTTAGAGTATACTTCTGTCACATGATTCCAATCTACACGTTATTCGTATGCCCATGATGAAGCCGCTCACCGTCGAACAAGAGCATCAGCTTTTTATGAGGCTGATTCAAGATCCACAGGTTATTGGAGAGGTTTATGATGTGTACGCCGATCGACTGTATGGTTTCTTAATGAAACGATGCGGACATCGGGAAACAGCTGAGGATCTTGTCTCAAAAATTTTTATCAAGCTCCTCGAAACTCGAACGAAACTGGAGTGGAAAGGGTATTCACTTGGAGCATGGTTATTTCGGGTCGCCTCAAATGCCTTGATTGATCATTGGCGCACCGCCTCTGTTCGTCTTGATGAAGAGCTGGACACAGATACATGGACGCCGCCATCAGATGATGATCCGAGTTGGAATGCGGAAATCGTGTTTGAGAGCGAACGTATTCAGTCAGTCATGAAAAAACTCGCACCACGCGATCAAGAAGTACTGAATTTAAAATTTTATGGTGGATATGAAACTGCCGAGATTGCTGCGGCGCTTGGGATTGAAGGGAACCATGCTGCAGTTCTGCTGTACCGTGCAGTGGGCAGATTGCGTCAAAAATACTTAGCCTCTCACGCCGTCTAATATGTCTGATATGAATCACGAACAGCTCGAGCGTCATAATCTGGAATCTCGTCCGTTGAAGGATACGACGGCTGCTTTAGGCCGTGAGGCTGAGACCCCGTCCGATCACCTTGATCCAACGACGGCCAGAAATCAGCGAATCATGCTTATGAATATAGCTCAGACTCAACAGACGAATGGACTGCAGCAAGGAGATGTAAAGACATCATCACGACGCATGTGGCCGATGTGGCTCGGGGGAGCCGTGGCGCTTGTGGCTTGTGTTGTGCTGGCAGTGGTGCGACTTCAGCCTTCTTCGAAGGTATTTGCACCACTGACGTCTTCCGATGTTACGCTCAGTCAACTGCTTATTCCTGAGGCGCATGCTGGTGATGCGTTTACTCTGGTCTCTACCTCACAAGATGCAGCTGGCGTTGCCACGGATACGGCGTTTACACTTACGTCGGCCGTCGCGGCATCGGTTGATCAACTAAACCAGAATTTACGTGTCGTTCCAGCGGTGCCATTGGATATCACTTCGAATCAGGCGAACGAGTTTCATATTCAGCCAAAAGCGGCTTTGACGCCAGGCAGTGTGTATCGCTTCACGCTCGCAACAGCTGTGCAGACAGCGAGCGGAACACGTGCGCCACGGGAATTTTCATGGGCGATTCAAACAAAAGACACGTTTCGTGTGTTGTCTTCCGTGCCAGGAAACGCATCATCATACGTTCCTATTGATACTGGTATTGAAATCACATTGTCACAAACAGGCTGGGAAGATCCGAAGCCATTCTTTTCGATCTCTCCTCCAGTAGACGGGCATTTTGAAGCGCATGGTCGTTCATTGGCCTTTGTTCCCAACGCTCCACTCAAGGCTGGGCAATTGTATCGTGTTATCTATAAACAGGGTTGGAAATTGCAACAGAGCGATCTTTCTTTGAAGGAAGATCATGTCATTCGTTTTGAGACAGCTCCGACGCAACCTGAAAAAGAGATCGTGCCAGATATCCAAATCAATCCTCGTAATATCTATTATGAAGCAGCGGTACAACACGAGGCATTTATGCCTGTAAGTTTGACATCGTGTCGACCACTAACTTCATCTACGATCCAAATCACAGGATATTCGCTCTCGCACGATGAGACGCGACAGATGATTCAGGGAAACGAACATATTCCAGGTTGGGCACGCGCAGAGCGCGAGCGCAGCAATGTGTTTCTTGGTGTCGCAACCAGGACATCTGCCTTCGAATTGGCTACTCAGCTTGTGGGAGATCCGACGCTTTGTCGTCAGGAATTACGTATACCTGGTCTTCCGGCTGGGATGTACGCCGTTCGTATTACTCCACAGGTAGCCTCTTCAATCCCGCAATGGTTTTTACTGCAGGTTACGAATGTGGCCACCTATACCATTGTTGATGAGCAGAAGACTGTTATATGGGCCATGAGCATGGATTCACGCCAGCCACTGTCTCATCTTCCGCTTCATATAAACGGTCAATTAATTGGTGCCACGGACGATCAGGGTGTGGCCACCTTTCCTACGCCCGGAGTACTGACCTCTACCTCAACAGATGAAAATGTCGCGATGATTGAAGTTGGTGATCAGGGTTTTGGCGCACTCGTTCCTCTGACCAAAAACGGATTTAATTGGAGCTACATATATCGTATTCGTACTACAGACGATAAAGGTCAGACACAGGCGCTGCTCTTCCCAGATCGACCGCTGTATCATCCGAGTGATTCGCTCTCCTTCTTTGGATTCGGACAGGATCGCGATACGCATCGGGCCTCAGTCGGACTCACGGTTGTCTTACGTCGAAATTCGTTTGTTGATTTTACGAGTTATGATGCCAAAAGCTATGCCAGTGCAACAGTCCAACCCGATAACTCAGGATTTTTTCAGGGAACATTGAACTGGGACACACTGGCGCCTGGTACCTATGAACTGGTACTGCAACGCGATGGTCATGATGTGCTAACCCGCGCTATTGAGATTCGTGATTTCATCAAACCTGCCTATACGATTGAAGTTGTGCCGACCAAAACCTCTGTGTATGCCGGAGAATCAATCGATGGACAGACGAAGGTTGCGCTATTCGATGGCACTCCGCTCGCGAAGCAAACGTTGATGATGGAGTATGCCGGTTCTGACGGTATCACGCATCCATTTCAGGTCATAACGAATGAGGACGGTATTGCTGATTTCCATGTTTCTACGACAAAGCAAACATGTAACCTTGAGACGCCGCGCTATGTGTACTGCAGCGAAATGTGGGTGCAGTCCATTTCCGCCCGTCCTCTTGATGCAGAAGAGGCGCAGCTTCAAGCGAGTGCATACGTCAGGGTATGGGCTGCTCGTGCTTCGTTAGATGTGCAGGCGTCGACAAAGGGCGATCAGGCGACATTCGCATTTCGCGTGCGTCGAGTTGAATTGAATCAGGTGGATGATCAGAATCAACATCAGGTTCTTACGGATCCAATTCCTGGTGCGCATATTCGCGGGAGGATTGTTGAACAGCGCTGGGTTCAGGTTCAGCAGGGAGTGGCCTATGACTATGTAGAGAAAAAAGTCGTTCCTCGGTATCGTTATGATTTACAAGAGAAAGATTTGAAAACCATTGATTTGGTAAGCAATAGCCAGGGATATGTGAGCTCAACATTTCCGATGGGTGACAATGTTTCGTATCGCATGGTGGCGACGATTCAGGATGAACGCGGTTCACAAAGCGTGGCAACGAGCGAGGTTGCCAAAGGGTGGTATGCCCGTGACACAGGGAGCGAAGCAATTACTCTTCAGCCGACGACGCCTCGGGATGATCGGCCGAGTTACAAGCTGAATGAGCCAGTATCCGTATCCTTTTTTAAGGGCGGGCAGCGATTCTCTGATACACAGGCTGACTATTTGTATGTCGAAGCCTCACGAGGAATTCAGAAAACTACGCGCTCGAAACAAGCGACCTATGAGTTCAATTATCGGAATGAACTTGTACCGAATATGATTCTGTATGGGATTCGTTTTGACGAACATGGTTTTACAGAAGCGACGTATTACGCCTCGTTTGATACCAGCGATCGTGCGTTGAATGTGCGTATCACTCCTGATAAAGCGGCGTACGCTCCAGGCGAACGAGTGAATGCCACGATTGAAGCTCAGACGCTCGATCGTGTCCCACTCGCGGGAGTGAGGTTGGCAGTGTCGAGCGTTGATAGAGCATTGTTGGCAGCGTATGGCGGGGATCGTAGTGAATATCCATTGCAAGAACTATATGGTGATGTACCGACCGGTATTTTGCTCACCCGCGCCTCACATGACAGCGGATTTAATCGCTTCGACTATGGGGCAGATGGCATGGGTGGGGGAGGTGCAGATGCCCCACGTCGTAATTTTAAAGACACAGCTGATTTTCAAGTTCTCATCACCGATCAGAATGGTCATGCCACGATGTCATTTACTGCGCCTGATAATATGACGTCCTGGAATATGTATGCGATGGCTGTCACATCAGATGCCAAAGCCGGAACAGCCAGTACAGACATTACTGTCACAAAGCCAGTTTTTGTTGACGCCGTGATTCCCGCAACGCTTCTTGCGACAGATGCGCCTATCATCAAGCTGCGCGCGTTTGGAGCAGCGCTCAAAAACACAGAACCTGTTCAGTACACGGTTGAAGCTCCTTCGCTTGGCATCATGTCTCAGCAGGTAACGGGAACGGCCGCTGTTCCGGTGTACGTAGCGCTGGATCATCTCACTCCAGGGGATCACGTGATGACCATTCGTCTTCAGACGAGCCATGGGGGCGATGCGCTCGAGCGTCATGTTCGCGTTCTAAGCTCGCGTATGACGATGGATGAGCTGGTAAAGACTGAACTTGGTCCGGGATCAGCCCTGCCTGATGCTGGGACAGGGGCGGAAACACAAGTAACCTTTGTAAGTTTGAATCGCGCTCGATTTATCCCACTTTTACATTCGTTAGCCAATCCTTGGTCTGCGCGCGCAGAGTCGCAACTTGCATCGGTTGTCGCTCGTCAGCTGCTTCGTGGCTCGTATCAACAACAGGACATCCCAGTGCCTGAATCCGTCTTAGCCTATCAGGGGCTAAACGGTGGGATCTCATCGTTGCCATATGCCTCAGAGGAAGTTGAACTGTCTTCAAAAGTTGCAGCCGTCGCACCAGACGCCTTTGATCGGGGTCGACTGACAAATTATTTATGGACGATAGCTGATAAAAAAGATGTTTCACGCGAAGAGGCAATTCGCGCTCTGTCTGGTCTGGCTGCGCTCGGACAACCTGTGCTGATTCGTTTAAAGTCGTTCGGCACACTCAATGATCTGGGCTGGCGAGAGCGATTAGCCCTGGCACGCGGGTTGGAAGCGGCCGGTGATCGTGAGGGAGCACGAGGATTCTTGAATACGCTCCTAGATACAAGTGAAACACGCGATGGTCTCATTCATCTTACGGTTGATACGAATCCACGCTTTATCCTCGAAGCAACGGCGGAAGCTGCGGCGCTTGCTGCTGGTGTGGCGGATCCTCGGGCAGATGGGTTGAATGCCTATGTTGAAACAAATTGGTCGAATGATGCCTTGAATGATCTTGATCGCATTTCGTATGTGCAGCGTTTGCTGCCTACACTGACGGCGGAAGACGCTTCATTGATTTATGTTGCTGGACAGGCGGAGCAGCGGTTGGAGTTTCATGATGGTCAAAGTCAGACACGTCTCTTTACCACCCAGGAAATGAAACAATTCCGCGCCATTGCTGTGCAAGGACCACTTGTGGCTGTGTTCACCCGACGAGTTCCAAAAAAACCAACCGTCGTTCCGGAAGTACATCTTACGCGCTCCTTTCGTCTATCAAGTCCGACGAGTACGCCCTGGACTGAAGGAGATACGATTACTGTTACGCTTACCCCAACCTGGGATAAGCAGGCCCAAGATGGTTGCTATGTTGTCCGTGACCGCGTTCCATCCGGACTCGCTCCTGTGCAAACCATTGGCTTCGACATATGGCCGGAAGCAGGTCATAGCTATCCTGTCAGTTTGGAAAACAATGAGATCAGTTTTATCACTTGTAAGGGGTATAGCAATCCTGCAATTATCTATCAGACGCGCGTTGTGAGCCGAGGAACCTACAAGGCTGAGCCCGCCTCACTGCAATCCATGGATGCGCCAAGTGTCACGGCCTTGAGTGAAGAAGCGACAATAGCAATTCGGTAAATTTCCAATTCCTGAGAGCATCACACGAGGGTGATGAGATCGGGGATTGGGGGAGTATGAGAGATGCTCCCGAGATACCGTTTTTTACGGGGCGTTGAAGTTGTAGGTGAGGATTCCGTCCGGGGTCTCCTCTTCCCGGAGATCGATGGGATCATCCATTTCGTTTACAGAGTGTTTCTTCCCACTCGGTTCATAGACCAGCACGAGTACGCCAGCCCGCACTCCAGCGGGGATCGGGCTCCCTGGATTTTCTTCAGCGGCATAGAGCTTTGGTGTCACCGTCACCTGCGCACCCGACTGGATCTTCGGAATGACACAGAGGGCGGTAATCGGTCGTTTTGTACTGAAATGTTTCCCGATAGTGTCGCTTCGAATGCACCCCGGCAACGGATCTTGCCAGGAGCCGGTGCTCCCGTCCGTTTCAGGAAGCATGCCCGCGATTCCTGGGCGTTTATCTGGCTGGGTGGTGAGGAGCTCCTGGGGAAGCTCGATACAGACTCGATAGAGATCCCCTTTGCCCATTGCGCCGCAGGGATCGCCAGGATCTATGCCGGTGGTCGATCCCAGTCCACAGCCAGGGAGGACGAGCGTCAGCAGAAACAGCGTGAATTGGGTGGAACGAGCTTGAAAACACGTCATGATTGATTGCTCCAAGGGCTGAGGTCGTATCTGCTATAGGACCGTCTTTGCAGATGTTGAAAGAGACTAAGCAAAATAACAGAAATTGTCAAGGTTAAGCCTCAAAATGAGAATGTCTTCTTACAAAAAATTATGCGGTTCTTCTTGTTTCTAAGAGCAGAGCGACCGCTTGGAGTACCCGATCAAATCCAGGAAGTAGCGTGTACGTTTTTGCTTCCTCAACGGTTACCCATTTGCAATCCTGAGCCTCCCAATCCAATTGAATGTTATCTGTATTCACTTCAACTAAGACCGGATGAACAATCCAGATTTTTTGATAGGCCGGTTCATCTTGTTCAAATAGTCCGACCTGGATGACGGATTGAATAGCTGAGGCTGGCAGTGATAGTTCTTCGGTCAGTTCCTCGCGAACTTTTTCATTGATGGTGCGTTGATCATCTAAAAAGCCAGAAATGCCATTCCAATAGTTTGGATAAAAATTCAATTCAGCACTGCGCTGTACAATCAAGATTTTGTCACCATGCTTCACCACACAGTTCACCACCGGCGCATAGCGAGCATGCGTGTAATCCACCTGGCCTGGACGGGCTTGGAATGGTTGGCGGGGCATGGTTTGATCGTTGCTGAGTGGCTAATTCGCCGGTGGGATATTGGCAGCTGGTTGTTCGGATTGCCCGGCGGTTTCTGTTCTAAGGTCAGGGGTAAGCTCTTTTGAGGTTTCATGCACCGTTTCTTCAGGCCCATGAGGCGCCTCGGCCTCATGTGTTGTGCCAGACATAAGCTCAACTTGTACCGCGCTTTCTTCAGCGAGAAGGCCTTGTTCTTCTCGAGTAGCACGAAGTTCTGTGAGATGTAGGAGCTCCGTGCCTTCTCCTGCAACTTTGCGAGCAACCTCTCTCATATCTTTTTTTAATGCCGCACCCAATCGCTGTACGGCGGTTTGGTCGGCCTCGGCTTCTATTTTCTGTCGTTCCTGATCTCGTGTACGTTTTGCTTCAATAGCAGCTAGTTGACGTCGAATACCCTCGCCTCGTTCCAAAAGAGATGCTCGTCGTTCAGGAGTGAGCTGTTTTGCGCCTTGTTCCTCTCGATCACGTCGGAGTTTCTCCGCTGCATTATCCGTTGATCGAAGATTTTGTTCAGCAGTTTGATCCATGCCAAAAAGATACTGGAAAATGTCTTTCGTGGCAATGTAACTATTTTGTATCTGATTTTATTAACTGCACTTCCCGTTCAAGCCGCTTCATGTCGCGTGGTGTTCCATGGAACTCCCAGTCATCTTGTTTGGTGAGACGCGTGCAGAGATCAAGAAATGCTTTTTGCTTCATGATAACGATACCAAGTTCTTTTGCGAGTGTATTCAATTGTTGTAACGCAGCATGTTCGTGTTTTCGATCAGACAGAATTTCCATTTCCACATAGGTGATTTTACTTGGACTTTGCACGATAGAAACTAGCATCTTTCCTTTTTGATAATTTTCCGTACGTTTTGATCCAACCTTGGTAAAGAATCCCATCGAGGCAAACATGGCTGCAAACACCGGAAGTTGTTTCAATGGAATAGCTTGTGCGATTTCCAACCGATTTGAGGCGTGCGTTTGACCAATCTTCGTCACAACCTCAGCCTTCCCATTAGTAACACGACAACGAACATCCACGTCCGTAGGCGCTCCATCTGTTCTCCATGCTTTGCCTTTTGGTGAGACTTGCCCAAATGACATGACAGATACTCGTTTGGTTGATGATACGCGACGAAAACCAAGCTTTCGCAGCGCTTGCTGTATTTGTGGTACTTCAAGATGAGATATTTCTCCGCGAATCTCCACTTCAATGGATTTCATAGATACAAAACAGTTTGACGCAAACCCCCATATAAGAAAAGAAGCCCGGATGGGCAGAGGTGGGAGAGGGGAGAGGGTCGAGTCGATCGGCGGCTAGTGCGTGATGGCGATGACGGGGAACTCGCAGCCAGGTGTCGGGCCCTCGATGCCCACACATGCCAGACCATCTTTCTCGAAGGTGCCCCTGCGTTGTTCTCCGTCCGGAGCCCGCACAGGGTCGAGCTGCAGGGCTTGGTAGGTCTGATGGGTCGTGGATTTATCGCTTTTGTTTTTGACTTTTTGAGTCGGCACTGTGACCTCCGGTCGTCAGTCATTCGTTGCTTTAACCAGTCCACCCCCTTGGGTTGACGCCAGGAGTATTACATAAACCCCTTATTTATTCAAATAATCGGGCCACAACCTTTAAAATATCTTCTTTCATCAAATCGTGATTGATGGTTCGTTTGATCTTATTTTTGATATCTTGATCGCAGTGTGAGCGGAAAAGATGTTCGATTTCTGATGGCATGACTAAGTCAACCACCTCGATGGAATGAGGACCCATCAACGCCGTTGCTTGTTCACAGAGGAGTTGTACGAAGTGCTTGAGACGGGATTCATCGTTGTATTCAGGAGGGGCGAGAGGCGTGCCTTCGCGTGTCTCAGTGTTCTCATGGGGAAGCGAGACATGACCTTGTTCTTCCAGTATGTTTTGGTTTGCGACAAATAAACGAGCCTGGACGTGATCGCTTGTAATCAGAAGGGTTGGGTGTTGAAAGACGTGGAGTTCATTCGAGATAATCATAGGGTTGGAAAACGGACACGTTTTAGATAGGTGATAAACGGCTCTTCAAAATCATGCGCCTTGGACAGACATTTGGCAATCGCGTCCAGCAGCGGGGTAGCGCAGTGTAAGGAACGAGCTAGTTTTTGAGCAGGTTTGATGGTGGCGAGGCCTTCAACGGTGGTTAATTGCAAGGCCTTGGGGTCACGCGTGCGTGCGCCGATGAGGCGTTCACCGTAGGTACGGTTGCGGCCATGGGGTGAGAAACCGGTTACAAGCAGATCGCCGAGTCCGGCTAAGGAAATAACAGTTTCTGGTCTGGCGTTGGCGGCGTCGAGGATCACTCGCATTTCGTGTACGGCTAGAGTATAGACCAATGCTTTTGAATTCATGGGGTACTGAAGTCCATCGCACATGCCAAGCGCGATCGCGTATACGTTCTTGAGGGCCATGGCATATCCTACGCCACGCAGATCATGAGATAGAGGGACCTTGATGGTTTCAGATGCAAACAACTGTTGCATCGTATTTAGAGCAGCCTTGTTTTTTCCCGCGAAGAGTAGACCAGTTGGCGTCTGTTGGATCAATTCATTTGCAACAGCTGGTCCAGCCATAATACAGATGCGTGATCGGATGTGAGCTGGAAGGAGATGTGCGGCAGCGATTCCCATTGGTTGACCACTGGATTCATCAATGCCTTTGGTGATGATGGCGACGATAGTTTCTTTGGACAGAAGTGGTGCGAGCTGTCTGCACATATCAGACAGGGCAAAACTTGGAACGGCTAATATGATCAACTTCGCGCCATGTACGCATTCTTCGAGAGAATGGCTGGCTTGAATATGTTTTGGGAGAGAAACGCCAGCAAGATATTTGGAATTAACGTGACGAGTACTAATATCTTCTTCAACATCCGGTTCGATGCAGTACATGCGTATAGCATGGCCACGCCGAGCGAGAAGCAGTGCTAACGCCGTGCCGATGTTTCCAGCCCCAATGATTCCGTAAAAGGGTTTCATAGATAGCAATCATAGCATGTAGGGGCGCATGCCATGCGCCCTCCGATCGATCAGCCGACATGCCGGAGGGCATGATGAATCACGCCCCTACGTATCAACGACGACCCCACACGGTCATGAGTCGATTGTGATACATGTCCTTCCATGCCGGTTGGAGAAGAACTGCCATGTTTTCTGTGCTAGAGGGGGAGGTAGTCAGGAGAATATCAATGCCCATATCATTCAACACGGTTTGTGCTGTCTTCGGATCTCGTGACGAAAAAAGGCTATCATATTGCTGTAACTTGGCGGCATACCGTGGGGTTTCGTGATTGTGTCCAAGCCAGACTCGTCGTCCGGTCAGAGCGGGTAGCCAGATATTGATCCAGCGATCATCGGAGAGTAGAACGGTTGATGTTGGAAGATACGTCGAAATCCAATCCGTGGCTTGAAACAGTTCTATGGGACGATAAAAATATTGTTGAAAGTCTGGACGTTGAATAAGCGTGAGTTGTGAAAGATAGACTTGGATTGGTCCAAACCAAGCCGCGAATAACAGGAGACTTCCAATGATGAAACGAATGAATTGAGGCTGGATGCGGCGGACCCAGGCGGCGATGGTAAGCCAGGCGGGCAGCGTAAGTAGGACGAGCGGAACAAGCAGTCCTTCGAGGAGTTTTCGTTTCCAAGGAACAGGAAGAGTGGCGGTAAGGACTACAGCGCTGATGAGCCATAAGCTCGTCCACTCAATTTTTTGAGGAAGTTGTTTCTTTTTCCACATCCACAGAGTGGCAAGAAAAAAGGGGAAAAGTGTTACGAGCCAAATAGGCAGTTGTTGAATTGGGAGGATGTTATCGGCTAAATGATGACGCCCAAAAATAGGATCCATAACGAGCCAGACATAATAAAAACACGGAATACTCATGAGGATTCCGGCTCCACCTATCGTTATGAGGTTGGTGCGAAAGGCGATACGAACAGAGGGCCAATGAAGAAGGAGAGCGAAAAAACAAAATAGAATCACCACCGGAACGGAATATGGATGAAACGAAAAGAGCGCTGCTGCTTCGAGTCCGCCAAGCAGGAGTTGGGCACGATCCATTTTTTGAAGTCCATGCCAAAGGGTGTGCAGGCACAAAATCAATAGACTCACGGCAAATATTCCATGCGCTCCTCCGAAAAGTGTTGGCCCGAGTGCAAATTCCGTAACAAGATCCGGAGCAGCGTAGGTCCCTGGCGTCCAGGCGTGATGGAGTTCCAGCCACACCGTATAGATCCAACCAGTTCCAATTCCGCCCAGACATAAGAATGTTGCGAGCGCCGTATCCCTCTTTTCTGTCATTTCGACTGAGGAGTCAGACGACGAGTGGAGAAATCCCTTCGAATTCTGTCTTGATTGAACGAAGTGATTCCTCGGTTCCGTCAGACTCCACTCGGAATGACAAAGGGCGTGTAGAGAGCGCGTATCTTTTTTTGTAACGTGCCACAAGACGAAAACAAGAACGACAATACCACATGCACGCGCTGCTTCATGAAGAACGATCGGTGAAACGTTGATCCGTGC
>CAYRMN010000005.1:22789-45424 GCA_964425575.1 uncultured Gammaproteobacteria bacterium
TAACCATACCTACAATTACAGACCAAAATGCATCAAAACGATGCACATGAGGCTCCATCGCGTAGAGATTGCGTAGAAGTACATGCCCCTCACGTCCTTGCTGAAGATAGGAAAAATAGACAGCGATGTCACTTGAATTTTGAATTCCATCTCCAAGCCACCGCATTCCAGTTGGTGCATTTTGCCAGGTGATGAACGCCAACACTGCAAAAGCGGCGATGAGGATGAGTACGATTTTTTTCATGCTTCATTTTAGTGACCTCCCCTTCCCCCTCCCGTAAAGTCCCGTGGGGCCACGCCCCTTTACGGGGGAGTTAGAGGGGGGTTACTGATTTTTTACCAGTGGAACGACAATTCGATACGGCGAGCTCGTTCCATCTTTATATTGAATCGTTCCATGACCGATAAAGGCTGGATAGAGATAGGTGGTAGTCGGGCGACGTTGATCTTGGATTTGATACCATTCAAAGCTGATAGAAGTGATAGTGATATCGCCGTGAGGCGTGCCTCCTAAGCCACCACTCGCCAAATGCATTTGTGCATCTTCCGGACTCAGACTCGGATAGTCTGAGCGATCAGGATCTTCCGGCACCGTCATCCAGCCTCGTACCACGCGACCTGAAGCGATGTCGACGAGCAAAGACGCGGCAAATACGGGGGAGCCATCATCCAAAAAAATAGCCTGGCCGTCTTGGGTCGCACTAAAATGGACGATGAGTTGAGCCGGAAATTCCGGCGTCACACATGCCGCATGTGCCGCATCAGGTAGGAGGGGAAACGTCGGAGATGAGAGATCAGCCGCAGGAGTCAGCGTCCGGATAACTTCCAGTGTTTGGGCCGTCATGCAATGTTTTTGTTCGCGCTCCGCGTTCCACCAGGCCTGCCAGTCTGGCTCAACGAATCCAAGACCGTACCAGCGTGTATTGATGCCGTGATCGTGTAAAAAACTCAGTGCATTGTTGATCAGGGGTTGTGTTTTTGGCCAGGCGGATAGGGTTAGGGTCGTTTTGGGGATGGATTCATCTTGGAATTCAACGCGATGCTCATTCGCATACGCTGTCCAGTGAATACCAGCATCATCTTTCCATTCCATGGCTAGCTCATATCCAGTTGGTGACGGACCGATGAGTCCAACTGGAAGATTGATACTTTTTGAACGGAATCTGGGCGGCCGCTTTTCACGCGTAGTACGGTTATGGCAGGAGGAAAACTGGGCAGAGGAGCTCGTATCTGCACGCTGCCCTGCGTCCCTGGTTTGAGTTGCGGGGAAGGAACGCTCGGAATTTCACCAAAGCCTTTGAACTGTGAAATGGGATGAGATTCAAAATTTTGACCTAATGGCTCAGCAATCTGCGGCGAAATGATCGGTTGTGTCCAAGCGCAACCAGCGCCGAAGAGCAGTACGCCGCTAACGAACAACACAAAAACAGATCGCATAGTGACATGAGTATAGCGTGGATGGAGAAGGGATAGAAACTTATCGGTTGGCATGCATTATCTCAACCCATGTTTCCGTGCTACACAGAATGTGTATGTCTCGAATGATACGATATAAAATTATCATCAATAACTCTGATTCAGGCAGTGAAAAACTGATCGCCAATGTTCTGCATGATGTGGCTGGAGTAGAGAGGACGGATGTTTCGCTCGACCAACAGAGAGCTGTGATTCAATTGAGGGATGATGCGAAAGAGCCGGATGTTATTCTTTTGAATAAGCAACTAGAAGGATACGGCTATCAATTACAGCCGCAATCTCAAGTACTGGAAACACATGGAATTGAGTCTGAACCAAACAGAGCCTCGCAGGCGACTATTTGGATGCATATCAAGAAACTACTGCGGAAGTTGTGGAGTTAAGAATGTGAAAGGATAATTTGTTCGATCAACGGTGAGGCTAAGATTCCCGTTTTCACGGGAATGACAGAAGCGATTGACACTTCGAGCCACTCTCTCTATATTCCTAGTAGTTTACTAGGGATATATCCATGAAAGACATCTACTTAGACAATGCAGCGACTACCGCCATGGATCCACGGGTTTTGTTGGCGATGCAGCCGTATTTTACCGAGACTGCAGCCAATCCATCATCCTTTCATACGGCTGGGTTGCGCGCCAAAGAGGCGTTAACAGAGGCGCGTCTTACGATCGCCAAGCTTCTGAATGCACGCGAAGAGGAGATTGTCTTTACCTCTGGCGGGACGGAGTCAGATAACATGGCTGTAGTTGGTATTCCACGAGCGATGGTAGTGAAGGGTAAACACGTGATTACAAGTGCGATAGAACATCCGGCTGTATTGGAGCCGCTTCTGCATCTTCAAAAGAAAGGGGAAATTGAGTTGACGGTATTGCCGGTCGATCGCGATGGTCTGGTTGATCCAGACGCTCTCATGAAAGCAGTTCGTCCTGACACCGTGCTTGTGTCCATCATGTATGCCAACAATGAGATTGGTACCATTCAACCAATTGCGGAAATTGGGAAGGAACTGCTTAAGTGGCGGAAGGAGCACGGTACTTCGTTGCCATATTTTCATAGCGACGCCTGTCAGGCGGCGGGGGCATGTGAACTGGATGTTGAGAAACTGCACGTCGATGCCATGACTATCAATGGGTCAAAAATGTACGGGCCAAAAGGCGTTGGTTTGTTGTATCTCCGACGCGGGGTGAAGCTTGAGCCGTTGATCCTTGGTGGCGGACAAGAGCGGGGGCTTCGATCTGGTACAGAGAATGTACCTGGCGTTATTGGACTGGCGAAAGCGTTCTCATTGGCGCAACAAGACAGAGAAGTTGAGAACGCAAGGCTCATTGCGCTCCGCGATCGTTTGATTGAAGGGTTGCTCGCGATTCCAAAAACGCGCTTAAACGGACATCGGACCCAGCGTTTACCAAACAACGTGAATATCTCGTTTCTTGATATTGAAGGAGAGGCAGCTGTGTTATATCTGGATGCCAAAGGCATTTATGTTTCAACAGGTTCTGCCTGTGCCTCAACCTCGCTTGATCCTTCGCATGTCATCTTGGCCACGGGACTATCATATGAAGGCGCGCATGGTTCAATGCGCTTCACTCTTGGAAAACAAACGACAGCCGACGACATTGAATATGTGATTCAGGTCATGCCAGATATCGTTCAAAAGCTTCGCCATATGTCGCCGGTAAATTTAGACATGAAATATTTTTCATAATTTTTTCGTCGTCCTGAGCGAAGCGCATGCGAAGTCGAAGGATCTCTAAAGAAAATTTTCCTTATAGATCTCTCGATACCGCTACGCTTTGCTCGAGACAACGAGATGGAACCAGGCAGATATTCAAAATAATAAAACATTCTCGACACTATGTCCGACACTCAAACGCCAATTGTTACACCCGCCTCAAACGCTGCTCGTCAGGGGGATGTGGTTGGAGCAACCAAAGATAAAGGCTGGTTTTACACAGATACCGTCAAAGAGCATTTTTTTCATCCAAAGAACTTCATGCAAGATGAAGCTGGATATGAAGATGCAGCCATGGGCATGGTCGGTTCACCCGCTTGTGGTGATGCCATGAAGATTTGGATTAAGGTTGATCCGGCCACGGAACGGATCACGGATTTAAAATGGAAGACGTTTGGCTGTGGCTCCGCCATCGCCTCAACATCAATGATGTCCGTGATGGTAACAGAAAATGGAGGAATCACGATTGATGAAGCGAAAAAATTACGTCCGCAGGACATCATGGCGCGCTTGGGCGGCTTACCGGCTCGAAAGGTTCATTGCTCCGTGCTAGGTGATAAGGCCTTGCGCGCTGCCATCAATGACTGGTATCGTCGCACCGGTCAGCACGATAAGATCGAAGTCGAGCAGGGGCGTATCATTGATAAGGTGTTGAAGATTACGGATCATGATATTGAAGAAGCTGTGCTTGATGGAGCAGATACACTTGAAAAAGTTCAAGCAAAGACCAAAGTCGGTACCGGTGATCCTGCGTGCGTTCCTGAGGTTGAACAACTCATTCGTTTTTACAAAGAAAAATATTTTGGTGCGGAATAATTCTATGGAACAAGCTCATCTCGACATCATTCTCTCTCAGTTAAAACCCATGCTCGCGACACATGGCCGTGATATTTCAGTTCTTGCATCAACAGAAAAGAGCGTGAAGCTCGGGTTGACGGGGTTTTGTGGTGGGTGCGGTTGTTCAACCGATTACGTTGAGGGTTTAAAAGAGATGTTGACCGAACAGTTTCCCGAAACCCAATTTGAGTTCGAAGTGGCGTAGGGGCGTGTGCCACATGCCCTTCGTGCGTCGTGTATATGACGAAAATTTCTAAAATCGTGGTTGATCGAGATTTGTGTATTGGGGCAGGCCCGTGTGTGACGGTTGCACCAGGCGTGTTTCAATTAGACGAAGAAAATAAGGCCTATATTGTCGATCCAAACGGTGCTGATGCCGAAACCATCCTGCTCGCCGCCCAAGCTTGTCCTGTTCTCGCTATTTTTCTCTACGACGAAAACGGCAAACAGATTTATCCGGAATAAAAAAGAAGAGCGCGGATAGCGCTTGAGGGGTGGCGCCCGCGTTCGATATGAACGCGAGCGGTGATGGGCTGTGGAATTCGTATTGATCGATTGTCTGCTTTTGGTCTACGAGACGCTACGTCGGTTTGAACCAGTCGTGGTCGATGCGCTTCAGTATCTCCTCATGAACCTCGCGCGGCGTGCAGAGCATCATGAGCGTAGGTGTGACCGCCGCAAACACTGCCCTGTACTGTTCGTGTGAAAGAAATGCGACCCCCGCCGGGGCGTACGCCATGACGGAAGTGTGGTCTCCGCTGCCTTCGGAGAGGCTGACTCTCGGAGCAGAGATGACGAACAGGCGATCGCTGGTGCTGAGCTTGCCTGAGACCAGGAAGATGTACTTATCGGGGAACGCCGGTCCCAGTAAAGCGTAGGCTTCGTACTGCTTGATGAGATTGGGCGGGATGGTGTAGCAGGCGGCGAGTACAAGCGCCTTCTCGAAAAGGGCGAGAACCGGATCCTGTTTCGTTTCCATGGACCTTCCTTTCTTGAGTTAACGATGTAGACGATAGGTCACTTTTTAAAACTTGTCAACTCTGGTAGACGTACTTATCTTTTATCTAATACCACAATCCTCCTCATCACAAACTGTCCAGGACGGTGATAGAGGAGTGGATTGTTGCTTTCATCCCAACCGTCGAGAGGATTGATGAGTCGATAGCCAAGTCGGTTGAGATTAGCGGTGAGATCGACTCTTCCTACTCCTCGATCTGTTTTAAATGATGGCCAAATACCGACTACACGACCATGGTTTTTTAGTATTGGATGAAGCACGGTGAGCGTGTCGTGCCAGAGCTTTGTGATGCGCTCGCTGGTTCGTGTAAGTATGTCTTCCGTTTCACCTCCTCGAAGTGTTGGTCCGAGATAGCCTTCTGTGACAACACAGTCGATTGAGTTTGGGGATACGTGAGTGGCGATGTTCTTGATATCACTAACGGCGTACGAAAAGCGTGCAGCATCATCCGTTCGCAAAATGCGTTCTTGTACGAGCCAGTCGGTATTTCGTCTTGCATCTGCAATTTGTTTCGCTTCCGCATCAGTGCCGATGAGCTTGGCAGCATAGGTCGCGAGCGCCGCTTCCATGAGAACCGTTCCAGAACCACAGAATGGATCAAGCAATGTTCCGCCATTGGGAACGCAGGCGAGGTTCACCATCATGCGCGCGAGCTTTGGCGGGAGCATCCCATTTTCTTTGTCGCGCGTCGGACGACCGTAGTCGCGGTTGCTCCAGGCATAGGCATTTTGTACATGTGTCGTAAGCCCAATAAAAACGCGCGTTCCATCAACGAGTAGCACAATGTCATACCCCTCATCCGTTAAACGCATTTTTGAGACGGCTGCCGGTGAAAGCGTGTTGCCTTCGTCAGACGTAATCCAGCGAACAGAGCGACCTTCTGCGGTGAGCAGTCGCTTTAATGGAAGAGCGAGTTTTCCAAAGCGATGCTGAAGATTCGTTGAGCCTCCGTAGACAGTGAGTCCAAAGAGCACTCGATTGCTACGGGGAGTTCGTTGAATCAGCTCCGCTAACAGCTGCTCGTTTAGATCGGTAATGGTTGTTTCTTGCACGATATCACCGAGTTTTACCGTTCCTCCCAGTCGATTCATCAGATCCGTAGCGTTCCAGCCACCATCTTCAACCACAGCTGCTGCACCACACAGCGTAGGCGAAGAGAGATCAGGGCGAACAGCCTTAAGTTCCGCGAGGCTGAGACGCGGATGAGAACCGAAGATGAGAAAATGATTCATGTCTCCCGCAGCATGCCATATTGCGGAGCGATGGGCAAAAAAAGGGAGAACTCCCTCAGTCCCTCTTATAAAGAGGGAGGTCTGAGTTTCATATCCTCCTCTTTGTAAGAGGAGTTAGAGGAGTTCTGTGCCGCCATCATCCGTTCCATTGCAGCCACAAAATGAAAATAGCCGGTTATCACGATCGGTCCGGTTCCGTGTTTCAGCGCGGCGTCGATCGTACCAGTTGGATTGTCTCGGATAATAGTTGAGTTTTTATATCCCCCTGCTATTGCGATATTTTGTAGAGCATCCGGATCAGTGAAGCGAAAAGGATAGTCACTATCTTGGACAAGAAAGTCACTGAAGATGATCTGCGCTGCGTGTGGCGTAATGAGCTGTAACATGACGGTGTGATCTGCTGAGTTGCCAAACGCAAGTACGAAAGTCGCTGGTGTATTTGGCCAGAGTTTTTTTAGTGTGTGTAGAAGACTGCGAATTTTTTGTGGGTTATGAGCGACGTCTAGGATAACGGGACGTCCATGCATCGTTCGAATCTCAAATCGTCCAGGGACATGTAACGACACCAGAGCTGATCGAATGCGCGTTTCATCAAAGGGTTTATGTTCGCGTGCGCATACCTCTTCTAGGGCGAACAGAGCCAGTCCGATATTTTTTGCTTGATACGCTCCGATCAGATTGGTTTTGAGATCGCGAAAGATGTGCTGCTTGCTATGAAAATCAAAGATCGTTCCTTGGGGTGTGACACGAATATGACGAATCGTTTCTTTACCGACATACTCGAGAGCTGCACGCTGTTCACGGCATCTTTCCTCGATCACCTCACGCACCGCAGGCGGCTGCCAAGCAGAGAATACTTGGTTCCCATAATGAATAATTCCCGCCTTTTCCCCTGCGATGCGGCGCAGCGTTTTTCCTAGATAGGCGGTGTGATCAAGGCCAATGTTGGTGATCATCGCGATTTTATCGTTCCCTTTCGCTACATTGGTGGCATCAAATCGTCCGCCCATGCCAGTTTCTATGACAGCAACGTCAACCTCCTCTTCTGCAAACAAGACATAGCTCATTGCCACGAGCAGTTCAAAGTAGGTTGGTGAACTGAGTGGGGAGGCGGCGATTTTTTCCAAAGCGGGGAGCGTTTTATCTAGGAGCTGATCAAGTTTTTCATTTGAAATGAGCTCACCATTGATCTGAAAACGCTCTCGCACATCAAAGATATGAGGTGAAATGTGCAGTCCAACGCGCCAGCCTAGCGCCTGGAGCAGAGAAGCGGTGGCTTGAGCGGTCGATCCTTTTCCAGACGTTCCAGCAATGTGTACAATGTGCAATTTTTTTTGGGGATTTTCAAGTACATCAAGCAACGCACGGATTCGTTCCAAGCTAGGAGATCTCGTGAGATTCCCACGCTGTTCTAGCGCAAAATGCGCCAACCACTGTTTGGCGTTTTTCATTTTTTCGCATGTTTAAGCTGCTGTTTGTGAGTCTGCCGGTGGGGGTGTTTGCGGTTCTGGTGCCGAAGCTGGTACGGGAGCGTCATCAAAAAACATATAATAAGATACTAGCACAAGACTCCCCATCTTGACGAAATCCTCATTTTTTTATAGTGTCTAAGCACTTATTTATCAATTCTCATGATTGGCCAATCAGTAGATTCGTATGGATCTATTGAGTCCGCTTACGCGCGGAACGTGTCATGAGCAATCACATGCAGTACGAACTGTTGTACATCGTGCCATCGACCTTCACAGATGAAGATGTCGCTCGCATTGAGGGAAACGTCAAAACGTTATTGGAAAAGTACGGAGCCACGCTGACCGATACCAAGCGATTGGGTAAATTCCGTTTTGCCTACCCGATTAAAAATGTCCGTCATGGTCATTACGTTTTGGTTCAGTTTGAGACCGCGACAGATACGGTTGCGAAAATTGAAGAGGCGCTTCGTATTTCTACAGAAGTATTGCGTCATTTGATCGTGCGTGCGGATGAAGCGGGTGGCGACAAATTTGAATTGATCCAATTCACTGAGGTGAATGTTGACATGAAGGACGATCGTCCTCGCCGACGCCGTGAAGAAAAAGCAGGCGATGAGAAGGTTGGTGAAGATAAGGCTGCTGTCGCTGTGCTTGAGAAAGACGGAGAAGAGGCTGTTGTCGCTCCAGCTGCGATTTCTGATGAAGAACTTGATAAAAAACTTACGGCTGCATTGGAAGGCGATGTAAAAGAAGCCTAAATCTATGTCCATGAGCCTCAACCGCGCGATGATTATCGGTAATCTGACGCGCGATCCAGAGCTTCGTACGACACCAGGCGGTCAAAATGTGTGTAATTTTTCCGTAGCGACTTCCTCACAATGGACGGATGCGGCTGGTCAAAAACAGGAGCGCTCTGAATATCACAGCATTGTCGCGTGGGGAAAATTGGCGGATATCTGTCAGCAATATCTCACCAAAGGCCGCAAAGTCTATATTGAAGGTCGCATTCAGACTCGCGAATGGGAAGCACAGGATGGTGCGAAGCGTACAAAAACGGAAATTGTGGCAGACAACATGATCATGCTTGATCGTTCTTCGGGTGGAGGTTCTCAGCCCGCTGTAGGAGGAGTTGCTCCGGCAGGCATATCTGCTGAACCAACAACCGTTCCGACCATTGATCGCGGCATGGGTGACCAAGAAATCCGCATTGAAGATATTCCATTTTAATTTTATTGATTCTATATGCCAACCAAAAAACTTGATCGCCAATGCGGATTCTGTTTATCCAACGCACAGGCAATTAACTACAAAGATACAAATACCTTAAAGCGTTACCTGTCTTCCTTCGGAAAGATCGTACCACGCAAGCGCTCTGGCGTGTGTGCCTGGCATCAGCGTAAACTCGCGACTGCCATCAAGCGTGGACGGTTCACGGCCCTCCTTCCGTACGTCGTCTAGCAAGCCCGTTTAAAATCGCGATCTGCTTGGGCTTCACTCGAAAAAATCCTCACCGCTATTCCCATAGCGCCTCCGGTTTTTTCTCGCTCCAGCCCGGCGCATCTCATCAATTTTAAACAGGCCGTAAAAATTTCGATATGATACTGTAGGGGCGCGATTCATCGCGCCCCTCGTCATATTCGTCGGTTTTTCTCTTTTGTATGAACATCCATGTATTACGTTCCCGCGCTTTTATCATCAAGCTCATACGCCAATGGTTTGATGAACGTGGCTTTGTTGAAATGCATACGCCGCGCCTCGTTGGGATTCCCGGTCAGGAGCCCTATCTTGAACCATTTTGGACGGAAGTCTTTGTAGGGGCGGGTGCCACCCGCCCTCATCCAGCCGCCCTTATTACGTCGCCTGAATATGCGATGAAACGGTTATTGGCTGAGGGCATGGATAAAATTTATGATCTTGGTCCGTGTTTTCGGAATAATGAGCCATGGGATGGAACGCACGATCCTGAATTTTTATTGCTCGAATGGTATCGGCGCGATGCAGGCGTGGAGCAGCTTATGGAAGATACGGAAGATCTAGTTATGAGCGTGGCGCGCGAGTTCCGTGTTACCCCAACATCACTGATGCGCAGTTGGCGACACGTGACGGTTGAACAGACGTTCCGTGACTATCTTGGCGTTGAGCTAACGCCACTCTTAGATGATCTGGAAGGTATGAAGAAGCTCGCGCTCGCGCTCGGTCAAACGGTGACAGAAGGGGATGCGTGGGATGATTTGTTTTTTAAGGTATTTTTAACGCACATTGAACCACAGCTCGGAGCAAAAGAGCCTACCTTTTTATATCGCTATCCAGCGTGCATGGCCGCACTTGCACGTCGCTCTCCTAACGATGCGCGCTATGCTGAGCGGGTCGAGCTGTATATCAGCAACCTAGAACTCGCCAATGGGTTTGCAGAACTTTCTGATTCCGCGGAACAACGTCAGCGCTTTATTGAAGAGAGAAAACTACGTGAGTCTCAAGGAAAGAAAACCTGGCCACTCGACGAACGCTTTTTGGAAAGTCTGCCACGTATCGGCAATGCTGCTGGTATTGCCTTCGGCGTTGATCGCTTGGTGATGCTTCTCACTGGCTCATCTTCTATCAATGATGTCGTGCCATTGCCAGCCAGTGAGAGATTTCAACCGGAAGTTGAACTTCATTCAAAGAAGTAAAATAATATGAAACGAGAAGTATCAGATTTTGTTCCCTATAAATTTCAAGATGGAGCATGGCGTGTATTTTTACAAAAACGTACAGAGGACGCGCCTACAAGTCCTGGGCTTTTTGGTCTGTTTGGGGGTGGAATTGATGCGGGAGAAACACCAGAACAGGCGTTTTTACGTGAGACGAAGGAAGAGCTGAATTATCATCCCATAACCCACAGATGCTTCGGTCGCTACGAGCTAGAAGAGAAAATTGGCTGGGCTTTTGGTGAGGAGGTAGACTCTACTTTTGAATCCAAGATCACTGTCCTCGAAGGGCAATATGGACAATGGTTTACCGAAGAGGAGATTACACGTGAAGAAAATGTAATAGATTTTATTCGAGTGGTGCTAAGAGACGTTTATCGACAACTCAAAGAACACTCTTCCGTTGCTAGCCAATGAGAGATTTTTATTAGAAGCTGAATGTAAATCAAAGAAGTAAGAATGTATGAAACGACGAGTGTCGGCGTTTATTCCTTACAAGTTTCAGGATGGAGAATGGCGTGTATTTTTACAAAAACGTACAGAGGACGCGCCTGCAAGTCCTGGATTTTTTGGGCTATTTGGAGGTGGAATGGAGCCAGATGAGACTCCAGAGCAAGCATTGTTACGGGAGGTACGAGAAGAGCTCGATTACTATCCCGTACAATTTTTCTGTTTTGGTGAATATGAAGTCGAGGAGAAGATGGGTTGGGTATTTGGTGAGCGGGTCGATGAAACATTTGAACATAAAATAACTGTGCTCGAAGGACAATATGGACAATGGTTTACTGAAGCGGAGATCGCTGCACAGGAAAAAGTAAATACATTTTCACGTCTTGTTTTAGGGGGGTATTTCAGCAACTCAAAAGCAGAAAACCTCTTATTTTTTAAAACGGGGTACTTTTGCGATTTTGGCAAAAAACACACCCTCATCTTTGACGCAATGGTAAAAGTAGGGTAGGTTGAGTTGGCAAAGGAGGTCAGGATGAGCATTAAGCGCGTATCATCGTATGTGTCTGCATGTGGGCTGATCGCAGTTCTTCTCGTTTCGTTTTTTTCTGATGATTCGACTCGAAGCGGCGACAGTCCGGGCTATCAAGCCACGCCCCCGCCCGTCTCTTCGGTGCATGATCGAACGGGCTCGCCGCCCCCCACCACCACTCGATCCTCTGCGACAGAGGTCGTTCCCTACGAACATATCTGGACATATTTTGTCCCATTTCCGTAAGATCTACTTCTCGATCCCTCCTGCCTGTGACGTCTCCGTCCAGGTTCTCTTTTTATAAGAATGTTTTTCTGCTCACGGGCGGATTGACGAAATCTCTCAAAAACGATAAAAAGCAGCAATCATCAATGAACCAAATTTTATGGCATCTCCATCTGAAATCAAAAAAGGCATCGTTATCCTGCAAAACGGCGAACCATGGATCGTAACTGAATTCCAGCATATCAATCCGGGCAAGGGTGCGGCCTTTGTGCGCACGCGTATTAAGAACGCCAAGAGTGGGAAGACACTGGAAATGACCTATAAGATGTCTGAAACAATTGAGATCGTTGAAGTAGAATATCGAAACATGCAGTATTTGTATCACGATGCGACGGGGTACACATTTATGGATTCCGGTACCTATGAGCAGGTAACCATGAATGACGAAGACGTTGGTGAGCAGGGTCGGTATCTTCAGGAGGGTTTGGAAGTAACCTTAACCACATATGAAGGTCGACCAATCGCCATGCAATTGCCACGCAAGATGAATTTTAAGATTGTGGAGACGATGCCGGCGGTTAAGGGTGATACAGCAAGCGGAAACGTGACCAAGGAGGCAAAAGTTGATGCAGGATTTATCGTGCATGTCCCCATCTTTTTGAAAGAAAATGAAATGATCGTGGTGAACACGGATACGGGTGAGTACGTAGAGCGCGCATAAATATTTTAAAAAAGGCGATCTACTCGGTCTTCGCGTCGTCGTTTACTCACCGTAGATTACTACGCCTCGTAAGCTCCTTGCTCCAGACCTTCGTATCTCATCCTTTTTAAAAATATTTCGTTAATTTCTAATAGCTCGCGTGTACAAGGTTTGAAACTTCTAGTTTTCCACCAACATCTGTGAAGGCGCGATAGGTGTGAACGCCCTTGAATTGAATGCGTAAATCGCAGGTTGCTTTTTCACAGATACCGAGCGGAGTATCATCCTCATGTGAGCCATCTACAATCATAGACCAGCCAATGGTCGGACCACTCGGGGCTTGAAGATGGAGGGTTGCCTCGTTTTTTTGTGTACTTGGAATGAGTGTTAGCACGGGTGTTGGAGCCGATCCTTCCGTTACTGAAATTGTGAGAGCTCCGGATTGATAGGTCGTTTCAGCAGTTTGCACGACGGAGTAGAGTTGAGTTGTGCGGTAAAATGGAGCAGTTGCAGAACAGAGTTGATTCATTTCGCAATCTTGCCACACAACAGGTCCTGTTTCTCCAGGAACAAGCGCCATAATGCGATGGCTTTTGATTTGTGTCGGCACGTTGGCATTAAAGGTGTAGTGACTGGTTTCGCCGGCGTGAATGCTGGTAGGTAGCGCAGTCATGGTGATCAAGGGGGAGGTATCAGCTACGTCGACCAGCGCATGTTCTTCTTTGCTTGATTCGAGTTGGCGGCCAGCTGTATCTATGGCACGTGCCCAATATTTAAGCGACACAGGAGCCTGAAGCATGGTCATGGTTTTTGAGCAGCTCGACGCATTGAGGCAGCTCGCGATGGGACCCTGATGTAGGTTGTCATAGATTTCTAGCTGAGGCATGGCCTCCGTAGAAGATACGACCTCGACCGTGATTGTCACTGTTTGGTTGAGGACGGCATGATGAGCGTTCGTATGGACGGAGAGTGTGGCTGGCGGTGATAGAGGTAGGGGAGGTGTAGTCGGTATGATAGGGATAACTTCAGACGAGCGGGCAATATTTTCAAGAATGGTGTTTACGGATCGTTCTTGTTCCGGACGATAATCCGTTACAGAATTGATTGGTGCCCCGATCTGGTAGTTCGGGAAGAGTGTCACAGGAAGTGTTTCAGTGAGTTGTCGCCAGTTTTGACCAAAGAGCTGTGCTGCGAGATTATCATTTATGATTGCTCGCAAGATACCTGAGCGTGCCACAGCGTAGACGGTTGAGCCGCTCATAAAAGTTACAAGTCGATTCCCCGGGCGATACGTGACATTTTGTCGGAGGGGATAGGAAGCGAGTTGTTCGGTCGGAACGGTTTTGACCTCTGGAAGAGTCGGATACCAGCTCTGGAGGATTTCAGGAGACGGAAAGGCCAATCGTTTTCCCTGGACGAGATAGTAGATTGAGGCCTTGTCCTCGCCGCTCATGAGAGTCCCATCCGGTAATCCTGCGGCCTGTGCCGCAATTGGTACAACGAGGCTGAATACGAACAGATAGGCAAAAGCCATGGAAAAAGACGACATTTTCATAGTGGAACGATCATAACAGGTTGCGTTTGTGGAGGATAGAGGCTAGTTCATCTGTCATTTCCTTGAAAGATGGGAGCTTGTATTCATGGAAAATGAGTGTCGTCCTGAGCTTGTCGAAGGATCTACTCTTTCTTTCGTAATAGAGAGGATCCCTCGACCGCGTCAGACTCCGTTCGGGACGACGGCCGGAGGGTTGGGTTAGAAGCAGAGAAGCGGATGTGAACTCGCTTGAGCGGCTTTGATATGGCAGACTATGGATTATGAATATTCTGGTGGTCGATAATGGCACGCGTTTTATGGCGGAGTTGCAGCAGCTGTTGTCTTCGCATGTTGTGCGGGTTATCGCGAGACAAGATCTTTCATTGCCAATTCAAAAGGTGCACGATTTGATCGTTCTTTCCGGCGGAAATCAGGTGCGTGTCTTGGAGGGGTTGGAAGAATATGCGATCGAACGCGAGCTGATTCGAACGACCCCAGTGCCGCTTTTAGGAATTTGTTTAGGGTTTGAATTGATTGCGAACGCGTATGGTGCGCCTTTGAAACAGATGGAACAGACACGAAAAGGCATCATAGGTCTTCAGCCGAGTCTGTCCCACTCGCTATTCGCTGGCGTATTTGAGCCTCGCGTATATGAGAATCATCGCTGGGTGATTGATCAGGCTCCGCCGGAGTTTGAAACCCTGGCAACGTCGCCAGATGGAATAGAGATTTTGCATCATATATCCCGACCCATTTACGGTTTTCAGTTTCATCCAGAAATGTTCCCTGATCAATCGCAGGGAGCTGTTTTGTTTCAGAATTTTTTGAGATGTGTGAAGCTCGTGTAGTGCAGCGGGGCTGTGCAACGTGCATCCCATCGAATGCAGAGCCCCGTAAAGGACGTATAACTCGTTCCACTCACACGTCCCACGGGGCACGTAAAATCTCCCGTTGTGCGGGAGTTTTTACGTGGTGCCGCGGGAGAGACTCGAACTCTCAAACCCTTTCGGATGACAGCTTCTAAGGCTGTTGTGTATACCACTTCCACCACCGCGGCCTGTGTAGGCCTGTTGAAACAGGCGATCTGCTTGTGCTTCGTCCAAAAAAATCCTCACCGCTATTCCCATAGCGCCTCCGGTTTTTTTAGACTCCAGCCCGGCGCATCTCATCCTGTTTGAACAGGCCTTGGAAGTGTTTGCTTATTTTTGTTCTAAGATCCGAGCGATGACAAGGGCGATGTCGTCAGAACCTTTGAAGCGTGTGTTGAGACTGGCAGTGAAGTTGCGCAACGCATTTGATCTTTTGATCAGCGTTGGATCATCTACCGTTAATGCTTCGGCTAAACCCTGTAGATCGAACGGTTCAGCTCTCGTTTCGGGAGTGTAATCGTGTTTTTGAAATTTATCAATAACGCCGTCTGTACAGAAGATAAGTTCATCGCCTGGGAATAGTTCATGGATGCGTAACGAGGGAGGGCACGGCGTTGGTGAGGCACCGAGCTGTCCAGTCATGATGCTGAGTATTTTTTTGTAGGAACGCGTCGTTTTTCCCCAATGCGGGAGACTCAGGTTAGAACCAGGGTCATCTCGAATCTCAATCAGCTGTTGTATAAGATCACGGTGCTCATTCTCATCTTCTTCCATGGATAAGAGGCTGCCTAGGAGGGAGTCGCTTTCCGTGATAACCTCTACATCACCATTGGCACGACGGATACAAGCGCCGCTGTCCCCAATATTTGCTACAACAGCGAAGCGTCGTGCATCGGGAGAGGTATGAACAAAGCCAACGCAGGCGGTGGTGGCGCGATCGTCATTGTTATCGAGAAGTTTTTTGTGCGCAGACTCAAGCGCTTTAAGAAGAGCGAGAGATTTTTTGAGAATAGCTGGGTCAATGTCTTCCATTTTGTTGAGCAGCGTATTCATGTGTGCCACCTCAGCATCAACCGCCGCTTGCGGGAGCGGTAGATTATCTGGTCTACGCTGTATCCGCTTCATCAAATGCACTTGCAGTTCAGATCGAATCGCCTCTAGCGTTAGCCCATGTTGATCCATCCAGGTGAGTGATTTTTGAAAGGTTCTGGGAATAACGGTTGCCGCTTCGCTGCTCGCGAGGTCTCCATGTTTGTGCGCTCCAAGTCCATCAAATACGCCTAATAGTCCTGTTTCAGGATCGGCCATCACACAGTCTTGATTCGGCTTATCCGGTGTTTGGGTGGGCGCATCAGCAGGATCTAGTGGTTCATATTTTTTCCGCCTGTCGCTTTTTTCCCCGGTAACTGCCACTTCCATTCCCGCGAATCCTTCAATCATTTCGGCTGGAAAAACATCAAGCGATTGAAAGCGTTCTTGAAGATTTTTCAACTGTTCAGGCTTAGAAGGTATTGGATCATGAAACATAGCGTCATTTTACACGCTTTACGCTAACATACGGGCCGTAACCAAGACAGTATCATCCGGGAAGTACAATTTACCTTGAGATGTGCTTAGGTGCCTCACCTGATCCAGAAGCTTTTCGGCGTCTTTTGCAAGATCTCCGGTTGACGATGCCTGAAGCGCCTGGGCAAGCACAGCTGCTCGTAAAGGCTCTTCTGTATCGAGAGGAGAATACTGATGTCCCTGAAACTGACTCCATACCCCATCTGAACCATAGGAGACCTCGTCATACGCCTCGACGGGCACAAGCGATAGGCTGGGATACACCAGCCCATCATTCAAACCAAGTGCAGCGCTAATACGAGTACTTATCTCGATATACGATATTTCATCGGTTAATAATTCAGGGAACGGGTATTTTAATGTGGGAGTTGTTGCCATTCTATTCAGTCTGTCGATGAGTACACCTCGTTGTTCGGGCGTATAATCCATTTGCAATAACCTCGATATCAGTGAATCGCTTTCCGTAAGTGACGTGATGCGATCATTGGCGCGACGGAGATAGCCACCACTATCTCCCAAATTCGCACTCACTTGCCAGCGCGTCCCATTCGCAGAGATGTGCGTAAGACCGATACTTGCTGTTGTCCCTGAGCCGTTCATCTCTTGACGAATTCGAGAATGAGCCTGCTGCAACGCTCGCAGCAATGCGATGGATTTTTTCTGGATCTGAATATCAATCGCTTGAAGCCGGGTTACTATGTCGGAACTTGCTTCATACAGCGCCTTTCGTTTTAAAGAACCGGCCTGCGTCTTCATCGCTTTGTAGTCTGCTCGTCCATTGAGGAGTGCGGTCAAGATGGTGAATATTTCTTGATCACTTCTCCCGTCGAGCGTATCGAATTCGATTTGAAACAGGTCAGGTAGATTGGTTGCGACCCAACGGCTGGCTTCATCCCCATGTTTACCGCCACCGATACCGTCACATGCGCCAAATAATCCGGTTTCCGCATGCGCAATGAAACAATCCTGATTCTCGTCATGTCCTGGCTTCATGGAACCCGTCACCACAAGTTGGCACCTTTGAAATCCTGGAATTCGCTCAACAGGGAAGTGCTCCGCACGTTGGAATGCGAGATAGCGTCGCTCAAGTTCGCGATTGGATAAGCGGCTTTCAATATTTGATCCGTAGATGTTTTCAAATCTCATAGAAGCGCTTAAGGGGTTAGACACTTACGATATGATGGAGGAGACAACGCGGTTCATAACTAATATCGCCTGTTTCACCCTCCACAGCCACAACAGGTTCATCTTTGCTGACTGGTTGTCCGTTTTTGAGCCGCTGCGTACGCGTGGCATTGTGCTGACGACACACGCTACACACCGCACGACTGCGTTGGATGAGCGTTTCGGGTGAGGAAAAGAGCGCCAGTGCAGTTGGGAAGATTGCGCCGCGAAAATCCGTGTCTAGTCCAGACACGAGCAGAACTTTTCCTTGTTGCAACGCATGCTGAAGAGAGGGGATAATGTTCGGTGCAAAAAATTGCACCTCATCAATCCCGATCACCTGATACTCATTCAAAATTCGTTCCAGTGTCTCTAGATCGTCACCGGGCACCGTTAGTCCATCATAACTCAGCCCCGACCGCGACTGAATCTTCTCAGATCGCGTATCAATCGCCGGCCGAATACAGATCGTCGGCACCCCCTGCGCTGCATAAATCTGCAAATGCCGCACTAATTCCAGTGTTTTGCCGCAGGCCATAGGGCCGGTAAAGAAAGTGAGAGAGCCGAGCATAGGATGAAGGTAGGGTAGAGGATGCAAGCAGAATTGACAAAGAGTGATTTTTTCGATATAAATCTCCTTCGCTCTTTTAGTAACCTACAGCTCTACGGAGGAGCCATGAGAGTGTATCTCACGAGTGATTTACATTTTGGCCTCTCCGAGAGAGGCGACAAGGCTACGCGTGTTTTAGCGGAAGAGATCGAGAGGTCTGCAACTTCTGACGACGTGTTCATTCTAGCAGGAGATCTAGCGAACGATGACGCCACATTCTTTAAGTGCCTCAGCCTTTTCTCACATTTTCCCGGAAGAAAATTGGCCATCGCCGGGAATCATGATGTGTGGGTAGAGGAGGGCGGCGATGATGATTCATGGGCTCGTTATCAACGACTCCCGAATCTTATGCGCGAAGCAGGTTTTCGTTCACTCGAAGAGGAGCCCGTTATTATTGGCGGGATTGGAGTCGTCGGAAGCATGGGCTGGTACGACTACTCATTCCGGGACGATATCGGCATCGCAAATGCTGCCTATCGGTCCAAGATATACCCGGGTGAGCGAGGCCCACTATGGAGTGACGCGCATCGCGTTCGATGGGGATTCACCGACGAGCAGATGGTGGGTTTTCAGCTCAGAAGGTTGGAGCGACACCTAACCGATCTGAAAAATGTTGGAGAAATTTTAGCAGTCATCCATCATCTCCCTACAAAGAAACTCCTATTTCATCCGCGATTCCTCATCCCCAAACATTGGCGATTTGCCAATGCATTTCTCGGTAGTGAATGTTTTGGTCAACTCTTGCTGGAGACGCCGAATGTGCGCCACGTGATCAGCGGACATATTCACGCTTCACGAAGCGCTCGCATTGGGAATATCATTTTTCGGACCATTGGCAGTGACTATGTAGCAAAAACGCTGCTTATTCTGGAAGATGGACGTTTTCAGCGATATGTTTTTTCTTAAGAAACCCGCCCTAGAAGCGCCGCTTGACGGTGCTTTTCATATTTATCATTTTCCGACATAATAACGTAAGCTACACATGTGAGAACATCATCATTTCAAGAAAAGATCCTGGCTGCCCTTAAGGGCTTCTTAAAAAATGGACATAAAACCCTATCTTTATTAAGTCAAGTCGCTCGAGATACACTTGGATTGTCTTCTGAGTATCCTCAGGACATACCGGAGAAGGCACTTTATCAGTTTATAGAGATACATCCGGAATCCAAGGAGTCTTTGAAAGAATATCTTCTTATGAAAGCACAAGAAGAAGAGGCTCTTCATATAGAAGCTGCGCGCAAAAAAATTCAACAATCAACGAAAAAAATCTAGGAATACATATCTATATGCAAACAGAAACTCAGACAGACAGACCGGATAAACGATCTCGAGCATCAAAAGAGAAGTCCGTCTCTAAAAGAGAGGATGGTTCTACAGGGTTGGAGCGAGAGACTGCGGCTCAAGAGCGTCAAGCGTTGCTTGAGACAATGTCTTCCAAAGGCATTCATGCAGAGGCAGCTCTTAGCATTTTGGCTGAATATAAAGAAGTCAGCGAGGAAGATCAGCAAGAACAAGCGGAAGCCTATTTAGGAGAATATGGGTTAGCTATAGCTGATTTGCCGCCGCTTGAGTTGAAAAAACTTCAAATGCTACTCCAAGCCAGTAGGGGCACGAAGCGCAAAGAGGTTGGTGATGAATTAACTGCACAGATCGAATTAGATTTGCGCAAACAACTTATTGAACAAGGAATTCATAAGCTCGATGCGTTACATGCAAAAGTTATAGAGACGGAGAATCCAAAAGAGACAAAAGAAATTTTACAGCAGTATATGGGGCGTATGAGTGCATTGGCGCAGCATGTTCCTCCTGAAGATCCTCAAAACAGACCATACTGGGATAGTATTTATGTTCGTTTTCGTGCAATCAGCGAAGTGAAGAAACAGGGTTCCAAGGTACTCCAACAGGCTTTTGAAGAAGTATTTAGTCAATACGAAGATTTTATTGAAGCGGAATTTTTTGACGCAACCTTTACCGAGATGTCCAAGAATTACTTTTCTGGAGAAGACACCATGAGAGAGCTTTTTGCTCGAACACCAGAAGATGTCGAAGAGCTTAAAAAGCGAAATCGTAAAAATTTAGTAGAGTATGTTCTATTAAATAAGGATAAAGAGCCATCCGCCGCTCTCCTCGAGGAGCTTCATAGAATAAACAACAAGGGTGTCGTTCCAGCCTCTATTTCAAGATTGCGTAAAGAGGGAGAAAATGTGGCTTTTGGGAAGGGGAGAGTTGGTACCTTGGGCGAGGATGTACAAGAAGAGATTGAGCATGTCATGGCAAGAGCAGAATGGATGCACGCTCAAAACCATACGCAAACTATATATGAAATAGCTGTTGCGAAATTGCACAACGATATATTAAACATTCATCCTTTTGTCGATCGAAATGGAAGTACCTCTTTTGTATTCGCGGAATTCATGATGGCGAAGAGAGGGTATGTACCAGAGAAAGATCGTGAGGGCGGCTATTATGGTCAAGTGAGAAAGGTTTTAGGAAACAACCCTATTGCCATTGCTGTGCTTGGCGGTATTCAGTATGAGATAGCGCGAGTTCCAGGGTATTTTAAAGGCAAAACTGCTGAGAATAAGCGTTCAAAATATGAAGGCTTTATAAGAAAAGTGATGAGCGCGAAAGAAGAGGCTCTGAAGAATGCAGAGAATAATTGAGGCCCTAATTTATAAGGGTTTACTTTAAACAAAGAGTGTTTAGAAAAAAGATTAAACTAAACTAGTCTTAAGTAAGAGTCCATTTTATTTATGATACGTTTTCCCTGCGCTAATCATCGCCGCTCGATAGAGCTGTTCCAAAAGGACAATCCGGGCGAGGGCGTGGGGGAGAGTCATGGAGCCAAATGAGAGGATAGCGTCGGCTCGCTTTTTTACTTGTTCACTCAAACCCCACGAACCACCAATTAAAAAGACAATGCTCTGATGATTACTGCTCCATGTCGTGAGCTGTTGTGAGAATTGAAGCGAGGTCATGGTCTTTCCCGTTTCATCAAGTGCAACGACCCAGGCGTTGTCTGGAATGCTTTTAAGCAAGCTGTCCGCCTCAATTCGTTTGGTTTTTTCAATATCTGGCTTGGCGGTTCCCTTGCTTCCTTCAGGAAGTTCGATGATATCGAGGTGAAGATACGGAGAAAGTCGTTCCAGATACATTTGCGCTGCTTCTTTTTGCCAAGACTCTTGCAGTCCTCCAATCACACGTAGAATATGTTTTGACATGTGCTCATTTTCCGCTTATTTATTGGGCTTGACAAGGGGTGAAGGTTTTACTATTATACGGGCACTTCAATAACGCCACCTCCTCACGTAGACCCGGACTGAAACGGATTTGAGGAGCTCTGGAGACCCGCTATGTGCTCTAACCAACACGCGAGCAAGTTCTCGCACATCGGCTAAGCCCACGGAACTCCAGTTTGGATTCCGCTTGGCAGCCGCCAAGCGGTTTTTCATCTCAGAGACGCACTTCAAATCAGAGTCAGACAGCGACGATGACCGATACAGCATCGATCCTCATCGTTGTCCGCCTCAGCCCTTCGGGAGATGTGGACCCCGATCCTCGACAATTGACTCTAGTCCTTGAACATCACGCGCTGCGTTGTGTGCAAGAGACTCGTAATTTGTACGATGACGATCCCGTATATGCAAAAAGATTTTCTTGATGCATCACGGGCTACGATAGAATGTCATACGTACAAGGCATAAATTCAAAATGTAAGCACTCTGTATATCTGTGTAAGCGGATGTGCGGAGTATAAAAATACACCCAAAAGTAACTGCTATCCTATGCCACGTAAAACCAGGCGATGCCTGGGTCACGTGGCGCTTCGCGATTCTCTTCAAACTCATTCTTTGAATCGTGTTCCTGGATGGCCGAAGCACATAAGGGCGTACGGTGGATGGCTTGGTAGCGAAGAGCTGAAGAAGGACGTAGCAGCCTGCGATAAGTCTCGGGGAGGTGGCAAGCAACCTTTGATCCGGGAATTTCCGAATGGGGTAACCCATGCCGATGAAGTCGGCATACCTACGACTGAATACATAGGTCGTAAGGAAGGCACCTAGGGAAGTGAAACATCTCAGTACCTAGAGGAAAAGAAAACAATGAACGCTGACTTCTTGTCCGACCTGATTCAATCGAGTCTCGTCGGACAAGATGTCAGCATGATTCCGTCAGTAGCGGCGAGCGAACGCGGACCAGTCTAAACCCTTTTTGCAAACCAGTGTACCGAGTTGGACGCAAGTTTGACCGCGGATGTTGGTGATGAGCGTGGGCTGTCGCAAAGAGAGGTGTTGCGGACGAGGCGTCAATTTCCCATGAAATTGGCATAGATGAGTATTATATAGCTGAATGATCTGGAAAGATCAGCCAAAGACGGTGATAGCCCGGTAGGCGAAATATATATACTCACTGTGTGTCTCAGATCCAAAGTACGACGGGACTCGAGAAATCCCGTCGGAAGCAGCCACGACGATGTGGCAAGACTAAATACTCTTCCTGACCGATAGTGAACAAGTACAGTGATGGAAAGCTG
>CAYRMN010000006.1:0-1129 GCA_964425575.1 uncultured Gammaproteobacteria bacterium
AGCGCTCCCCTCCGAAGGGAGAGGTCAGACGTTCGAATCGTCTGGGGTGCACCATGAAAATTCACTCTATCCATGAGTGAGTTTTTTGTTTTTTGAAAATTGTTTTTCTTTCTAGAAAAACGAAGACCGCCAGAGCGACCTTCGAGCGGGAAGGGGATGCTGTAGCGGTCGTACTAGGTTTCTTCAGTGAGTGCGAAATCCATAAATTGCTTCGCGTGGGCAAAGCCTGAGTCAAACAGCGTTCCTGGGAGAACCGGAAAGTAGACAACGCCAATAACAGCGCGCGGATCATCAGATCCTTCCCAGAGTTCTTGCTGTATTTGCTCTGCAAGGAGATAGCGGAATTCAGGAAGGTTTGTGAAGCATCTTCCTTCCGTGATGCGTGCGCGCGTCCATGTGACATACACCCTTGCTCCATCCGCGTAGAGTAGAAGTGTTCGACCCGGCAGGAGGCGCACTCGATGTCGCCTGTGTATCAAGGTGATACCACGAAGCCCCTGTGGCGCTTCTTTATTTTGAAAGGCGAAGTGCTCATGTGCGAGTTGCTCTTCTCGTCTCGACACTGAGAACGCGTGTTGGACCAAGTTGCGATCTTGCGCACTCAGGAGTTGTGGCGATTGATCATCTAGTAGATTCCACAGCAGCTCAAGCAGATGTTTGGAGATGCGCTGTTTACAGGTCTTGAGGTTTAGAATGACGTCTCCCGCCTCAGGACCATTTACTCTCACCTCATAGAGTTCATACGTTTCTTCTGAGAAAAAAAGCATGATGTGGCACCAATTTCGTTCGACGCTCTGAAGGACAGAAAGAAGACCTGACACGATAAGACGAGCCAGCCACTCTTCCTGAATATCCCGCAGATCGGCGCTCGCCAAGCGTTCGTCGCTCATAGCGATGGTCTCCTATTCAGGTGATGGAAGGAGCGTCTTATCTTGCATGCCTTGCCATGAGTGGAAGGCGATACAAAGAGAAGGATACGCAAAACGTATATGAAATACAGCAGGAGCGTCAAGATTTTTTGACCCAGTTACGTTTGACAGGAGTACAGAAACACGATTATCTTTGGGATCGCTCTTTGGCAAACGGTATGGTGCCGTTATACACAAAAGGGGAAAGTTCCAATGAACCA